>NZ_JBHURI010000074.1:0-2503 GCF_042673425.1 Agromyces sp. NPDC056965
CGGAATCGCAGATCTCCTCCCGATCGCGGCGGCGAGGAAGGATGGCGAGTGATCGCGGTGGCGAGGAAGGATGACGAGCCGAACACGCGCGAGCCAGGTCGACGACGCTCGGATCGAGCCAGGTAGCTCGAGCCGGGCGAAGCCCGAGCCGGACGAAGCGCGAGCCGGGCGAAGCGCGAGCCGGGCGACGCGCGAGCCGGGCGACGCGCGAGCCGGGCGAAGCCCGAGCCGAGCGACGCGCGAGCCGGGCGAAGCCCGAGCCGAGCGAAGCGGAACCCGAGGCGAGGGCGTCAGGCCGAGGCGACGACCGAGAGCAGCGCCTCGCCGTAGGCCTCGCGCTTCTTGGCGCCGATGCCGGTGATGCCGTCGAGATCGGCGAGGCTCGCGGGCCTCGCGACCGCGACGGCGCGCAGTGTCGCGTCGCCGAAGACGATGTACGCGGGCACGCCCTGCTCCTTCGCCTCACCCGCACGCCACGTGCGGAGCTGCTCGAAGAGCTCCACCTGCGCCGGCTCGAGGTCGACGGCGGCAGCTGCCGCCCGAGGGCCGCGTGAGCGCGCTGCGCGCTCGGGTTCGGTGCGGAGCTTCACGACCCGCTTGCCCGAGAGCACGTCGGCCGCGGTATCCGTCACCGTCAACGTGCCGTACTCGCCGTGCGTGGCGAGCAGGCCCTGTGCGAGCAGCTGCCGCACGACCCCGCGCCACTGCTGGTCGCTGAGGTCTTGCCCGATGCCCCACGTCGCGAGTGCGTCGTGCCCGTACTGGCGCACACGCGGCGTCTCTTTGCCGCGGAGGATGTCGACGAGGTGGCCCGCGCCGAACTTCTGCCGGCGCTCGCGCTGGAGGCGCACGATCGTCGACATGAGCTTCTGAGCGGGCACCGTGCCGTCCCACGAAGCGGGCGGCTCGAGGCAGGTGTCGCAGTTGCCGCACGGCTCGCTCGGCTGACCGAAGTAGCCGAGCAGGTTCTGGCGGCGGCATTGCACCGTCTCGCAGAGCGCGAGCATCGCGTCGAGGTGCTGGGCGAGACGCCGCCGGTGGGCGAGGTCGCCGGGACTCTCGTCGATCATGCGCCGCTGCTGCACGACGTCTTGCAGGCCATAGGCGAGCCAGGCGGTCGCCGGCGCCCCGTCGCGGCCGGCGCGACCGGTCTCCTGGTAGTAGCCCTCGACCGACTTCGGCAGGTCGACGTGGGCGACGAATCGCACGTCGGGCTTGTCGATGCCCATGCCGAACGCGATCGTCGCGACGACGACGACGCCCTCTTCGCGGAGGAACCGCTCTTGCGTGCGACGGCGGACCGCGGCGTCGAGGCCGGCGTGGTACGGCATCGCGTTGACGCCGTGCTCGGCGAGGTACGCGGCGATCTTCTCGGTGCTCGCCCGCGAGAGCGCGTAGACGATGCCCGCGACGGGGTTGCCGGCGGCGTCGCGGCCCTCGCTGCGGATGAACTCGAGCAACTGCTTGCGCACTTCGAGCTTCGAGTCGATGCGGTACTGGATGTTGGGCCGGTCGAAGCTCGAGACGAAGTGCTCGGCTCCCCCGAGGCTCAGTCGCTCGGTGATCTCTCGGTGCGTCGCCTCGGTCGCCGTGGCGGTGAGGGCGATGCGCGGCACGTCGGGCCAACGCTCGGCGAGCTCGGAGAGCGCCAGGTAGTCGGGCCGGAAGTCGTGCCCCCACTGCGCGACGCAGTGGGCCTCGTCGATCGCGAAGAGCGCGATCGTGCCCTGCTCGAGGAACCGCTTGGTCGCCTCGTTGCCGAGTCGCTCGGGGGCGACGTAGAGCAGGTCGAGCTCGCCGGCGAGATATGCCCGCTCGACCTCGGCCCGCTCGTGCGACTGCTGGCTCGAGTTCAGGTACGCGGCGCGAACGCCGTTGCGCACGAGCGCGTCGACCTGGTCGTGCATGAGCGCGATGAGCGGCGAGACCACGATGCCCGTGCCCTCGCGGAGGAGCGACGGGATCTGGTAGCAGAGGCTCTTGCCGCCGCCGGTCGGCATGAGCACGACGGCGTCGCCTCCGCCGGCGACCTGCGCGATGATGTCGGCCTGCTCACCGCGGAAGCTGTCGTACCCGAACACGGTGTGGAGCGCTTCGGCCGCAGTGGCGAACCGCGCGGGCGCGGCGGCGCGACGTCCCGACGCGACCGCTCCGGACGGTCGACTTTGAGCCCCTGCCGAGCGCTGCGTGGCTGAGGTTCGCGCACCGCCGGACTGGGCGTCGTCGACGGGCGGCACCCACTCGTCATCGGGCGGCGGAGCGAGTTCGTCGGGGTCCCACGGGACCTCGTCGGTCCAGGCGGGTTCCGCGTTCCAGCTCATCCGTCGAGTCTAACGAGCGCCGCCGACGCACTCCGCCGTGGTGGGGCGTGCGTGCGAACCACGGGGCTGTGGAGGAGAGGTGCTGCCGCGAACGAGACGGGGGCGAGCGGATGTAGCATCCGCTCGCCCCCCCCGAAATTAGCCTGCGCGGTCTACCAAACCAGCACCGGCACCGCGAACGA
>NZ_JBHURI010000074.1:2513-21875 GCF_042673425.1 Agromyces sp. NPDC056965
CCGCGCGCCCCCTCGTCCCGCGGGGTGGGGGGGGGGTGGTGGCCACCCGGGGGGTTGGGTTTTTTTTTGCGGGCCTCTTTCTTGCGGGGGGCGCTGTTTTTTTTATCCCTCCCCCCCCCGCCGAAATTCGCCTGCGCTGTCTACCAGACCAGCACCGGCACCGCGAACGACCGCGAGTCGGCGTACGGCGCAGTGCTCTCGAAGTTCGAGCGCAGCACGTGCACGCCACGGGCGAGGTCGGGCAGCGTCACCGAGAAGCGGCCCTTGTCGGCGGCGTCGAGTTCGACCGTCGCGATGACCGTCGACCCGTCGGTGATGGTCACAGTGCCGACCGGCTTCGAGCCGTCGTGGGCGACCACGACTCCGCTGTACTTGATCTTCTTGCCGACCTTCGCGAGCAGCTTGTTCGGCACACCCACGATCGTCGTGTCGACCTCGGCGACCGGCTGCTCGATCGTGACCGGCACCTCGACGCTCGTGCCCGTCGCTGCGACGGAGACGACGAGCTGCTGGGCGCCGCTCAGGCCTTCGGGGATCGTGATCGCGAGCGACGCGCGGCCGCCCTCGTCGGTCGTCGCGACGACCGTGCGGTCGACCGGCGCCGTGCCGACGGCGATTCCACCGATCGAGACGGTGACCTCTCCCGCGGCGACCTCGGTAGTGCTGAAGTCGAGCGAGCTGAGCGCGAGGTTCAGCGTCTCGCCGGGCACGTAGGCGGTGCCGTTGGCCGGAGCCGGCAGCACGAGGCCCACCGAGCGCTGCGCCAGGTCGGGCGTCGCCGTCTTGTTCACGGTGAACCAGTCCACCATCGCCTGCAGGTCGACCTTGCCGGTGTCGGCGCGACCGGTTCCCTTGCCGAGGGTGAAGAAGTTGTCACCGCCGGCCGCGAGGAACGAGTTCGCGACGACCCGGTAGCTGCCGGCCGGGTCGAGCTCCACGCCGTTCAGCGACACATGGGTCACGCGGGACCCCGCTGCCGCCGTCGGGTCGTAGACGACCTCGAGTCCGGCGCTCACGCCGAGCTTCAGGAACGGACGGGAGGCGCCGGCCGGCTGCCACTGCTCCTCGAGCACCTGCTTGACCTGGGCGCCGGTGAGCGTCTGGGTGAAGAGGGTGTTCGCGAACGGCTGCACGTTGGCGGCCTCACGGTAGGTGACGTTGCCGTCGGGGTCGGCCGCGTTCGAGCTCTTGAACTTCAGGTCGGTACGCATGCCGCCCGGGTTCATGAACGCGATGTCGGCTGCGCCGTCCTGCTGGGCCGCCCAGAGCTGCACATCGGCGACGAAGTTGCCGATCGTCGACTCGGCGCCGCGCGCCTCGACAGTGATCGGGTTGCCGTTCGCGTCCTTGCCGGGCATCTGGCCGCGGTTGAAGTCGGCCGTGATGTCGCCGACCTTGACCCCGCCGAGCTCGTTGGCCTTCAACGTGGCGGCGGCGACGATCGCCGCGACCTCAGGGTCGGCCGGGTAGAGCGCCTTGGCGGGCACGGGCGGGTTGGTCGTCGCGGTCGTCATGAGCGGCTTGAGCTCGTTGGTGATCGAGACGAGTTCCTTCGTCTTGCCGTCGACCTCGAGCTTCATGAGGCCGAACTGCTCGCCGTACTGGCCGGCCGAGACGACCGGGCGGCCGTCGACGACGTGGTTGTAGGGCAGGTGCGTGTGCGCCGACACGATCGCGTCGACCGCGGGGTCGACGCCCGCGACGATCTTGCCGAACACCGAGCCGTCGGTGACGGACTCCTTGGCGGCCGTGGCCGCGCCCTCGTGCACGAGCAGGATCAGCACGTCGACCTCGCCGTTGGCGGGGTCGCCGTCGGTGAGGTTGTCGGCCTGGGCGTTGACCGACTCGACGATCGGGCGAACGTCGAGGTCGGCGATGCCTGCGGGGCTGACGAGCGAGTGCAGCTCTTCGGTGACGGCGCCGATGAAGCCCACCGTGACGCCCTCGAAGGTCTTCGTGTAGTACGGCGCGAGCGCCGTCTCGTCGGTGCCCTTGAGGAAGACGTTCGAGCTGATGTACTCGAAGTCCGCCTCGCCCTGCACGCGATCGCGGAGGTCCGCCCAGCCCTGGTCGAACTCGTGGTTGCCCGCGGCGCTCACGTCGAGTCCGGCCGCGTTCAGCGCGGCGATCGTCGGCGAGTCCTTCTGGATGAAGGACGTGAACGTCGAAGCACCGATGAGGTCGCCCGCCGCGGCGAAGACCGTGTTCGGGTTCTCGGCACGGACGGCGTCGGCCGCTCCTGCGAGCACCGCGGCACCCGCCGCAGGCGCAGCCTGCTCGATGCGGCCGTGGAAGTCGTTGATCGTCATCACGCTGATGTCGACCACGTCGTTGAGCTTCGCGCTGTCGAGGCCGATGACCTGCGGGTCGTGGTCGCTCGAGCGGAACACGGAGCCGTCGTCAGGCGAGCCGTTCTCGTACTGGCGGTCGCTCCACTCGGGCGAGTTGATCGCCCAGCGGCCGATGCCCGTCACGCCCTGCACGGCTGCGGCGTTGCCGAGCGCGTGGTCGAGCGAGCCGAGCTCGCCGTCGAACGTGTACGTGTACTGGTCGTCGGTGAGATCGGGCAGCAGGTCGGAGTACCCGGCACCCGTGAGGACCTGGATCGGGTCCTCCTCTGCGTACGAGTTGAAGTCGCCGAGCAGGAACACCTCGCCGGCCTCGGCTTCGAGCGAGTTCGCCAGCGTCAGCAGCGAGTTCGCCTGCGCGACGCGGTCGGCGTTGAAGAAGCCCTGGCCGTCGGCCGGCTGCGCGCCGGATCCGCTCTTCGACTTGAAGTGGTTGGCGACGACCGAGAAGTCGTTGCCGTTCGGCAGTTCGAAGATCTGGCCGATGGGCTCTCGGGCGTTGCCCCAGACGCTCTCGTCGATCACGGTCTGCGCATCACCCTTGGGGGTGACGGCAGCGCTACGGTAGATGATCGCGCTCTGGATGACATCGGTCGTGGCGGCCGTGAGCGACGCCGGCGTCGGGACGTAGGCCCACACGTCGGAGCCTTCGGCCTCGTTCAGCGCGGCGACGAGCGTCGCGGTCGCCTCGTCGCGCGCCTCGCCGAGCTTGAACGAGTTCTCGATCTCCTGCAGCGCGACGACCTCGGCGCCGAGCCCGGTGATCGCCGCGACGATCTTCTTCTCCTGGAGGGCGAACTCCTCGGCCGTGGCCGCGCCGCGCGCGTTCGCGTTCTCGCTCGAGAGCGTGGTGAAGTAGTTCAGCACGTTGAAGACCCCGACCTGGATGTCGCCGCCGACCGCGGGGGCGGTGTCGACTCGAGGGTTCAGCGTCTCGAACGTCGGCTTCACGGATGCCGGGCTGGTGCTGTCGATCGGCGAGGTCGGCTGCAGGCGCCACGCGTCGAAGCCGTAGCTCAGCACGTACGGCGTCTCGGGCAGGATCACGCGGTCGCCGTTGCGGACGATCACGTCCTTCGTGAGGTACGGCTGGTCTGCCGGGTGCCCCGCGGAGGTCACGGCGGCGTTCCATCCGTCGTCGAGGATCAGGAGCCTGCCTCGGTTCGCGACGGCGGCGGCGTTCGCGTCGGGGCCGGCGTCGAGCTGCTCGGTGCTCTTGACCGGCAGCGAGTCGCCTGCGGCCATCCACAGCGAGCCGAAGTTGTAGGCCTCGTGCGTGCTCGAGAGCAGGTAGTTGCCGGAGGGCGCGACGAGCATGCTCTCGAGCGGCTCGCGGGCCGCACCCACGGTGCTCGCGGGCAGCTCGACGGCGTCGGGCACGCCGACGGCCGCGCTCACGAGTTCGGCGCCGGTCGGGCTCGTCGTGATCTGGGTGAGACCGAAGTACTCGCTCACGGTGCCCGTGACGCGCACGAGGTCGCCGATCGCACCGACGGCGGGCATCTGGAAGACGAAGATGCCGTCGGATGCGCCGGGAGTGGTGTCGGCGCCGGGGGTCTGGATGGTCACCCCGTTGTAGCCACCCGACCGGTGGTCGGCGGTGATGACGCCCTCGACGACGACCAGTTCGCCGTCCATCGTGGTCGCATCGCCGGTACCCTGCACCGCACCGATCGTCGTGGCCGTCGGGTCGACCGGATCGGTGCCGCCCCCCGAGCCCTGCGGGGTGACGGTCGACGAGAAGGTGAAGTCGGCCGAGTTGACGTCGGTGTCGGCGAAGCCGGTGCGGACGATGCTGCCGGGGTCGGCGTTGCCGCCCGGGTAGCCCGCCGCCGCACCCTCGAAGTTCGCCGAGGTGCCGTAGCCGACGTAGTCGACCACCTGCGGGTTGTTGACGATGGAACCGGTGCCGGGGTTGATCGCACCGGGCACGTTCGCGAGGAAGAGCGAGCCGTTCGTGCCGCTCGGATTCAGCCCGAGCGTCGCGTCGGGCTCGGGAAGCGCCGCGCCGACCGAGCCGTTGCCGGGAAGGGCGATGAGGTAGTAGCCGCCGGCCTCGATCTCACCGGTGAGGGCGCCGACGCCGCTCGAGGCTCCGGTGCTCGTCGCGCTGCGGTACTGCAGCGACCATCCGGCGAGGGAGACGGGCGCGCCCGTGGGGTTGTACAGCTCGACGAACTTGCCGGCGAACGGCTGGTTCGCGCTGCCGCCACGGGCGTACACCTCGTTGATGACGACGCCGGAGCCGTCGACGGCCGCGAATGCGGGCGGAGCGCCGAGCAACCCGACGACGAGTGCTCCGATCGATGCGGCCGAGACGGCCGCCAGACGTGGGATGGTGCGGCGACGATGCATGACTCTCCTCAGAGCGATCGGATCAGTGCGATCGGACCCCGCCGACGGACCGCGTGGATGCGCGCCCGGCTCGGGGGGACATTGCCCGTAGCCTATGAGCGGTCTGCGGCCGTGCCAAGGGGCTTGCGCCGATTCATCCGCCTGATTTCACGTGCTGTTCACGGATGCCGCGCACATGAGCACGAGGCATCCGATCAGCTGCTCGAATGAGCGGAATGGAGCCATCACCCACGCTGGCGAACCTGCCGAACGCCGCTTCTCGCTCATGGGGCGACGGGCGCTCCCGCCCGGCGGAGCGGACCGCCCTAGAGCCGCACGACCTCGGTGACGCGAACGACCGCGGCGCCCTCCTCGGCGGAGGCGTCGAGGTCGACCTCGGCCCTGATGCGCCAGTCGTGGTCGCCCGCCGGGTCGTCGATCGTCTGCTCGACGCGCCACATGCCGTTCGCGGTATCGGCCTCGTCGATCGCGACCAGGCGCGGCGACCGGGCCGCCGGTCCGGTGCCGATCTCGTCGTGCTCGGCGTAGTAGCGGTCGAGCGCGTCGGGCCAGCCGGCGTCGGGGTCGAGCTCGGCGAGCTCGTCGTCGCGCTCGAGGGCTGCGAGCTGCACCCGGCGGAACAGTTCGTTGCGCACGAGCACCGTGAATGCGCGGCGGTTGGTCACGACCGACGGCGGGGCCGGCGGCACGACCGCGACCTCGTCCTCGGGAAGGTGGGCGGCGGGGTCGATGAGCTCGTTCCACTCGTCGACGAGGCTCGAGTCGACCTGCCGCACGAGTTCGCCGAGCCACTCGATGATGTCGAGCAGTTCCTCGTTCTTCGCCTCGGTCGGCACCGTCTGGCGGATCGCCCGGTACGCGTCGCTGAGGTAGCGCAGCACGAGTCCCTCGCTGCGGGCGAGCTGGTAGAAGCCGACGTATTCTCCGAACGACATGCTGCGTTCGAACATGTCGCGCACGACGGACTTCGGCGACAGCTCGAAGTCGCGCACCCACGGCTGGCTCGAGGCGAAGACCTCGAACGACTGGGCGAGCAACTCGTCGAGCGGTTTCGGCCAGGTGACCAGCTCGACGAGCTCCATGCGCTCGTCGTACTCGATGCCGTCCTGCTTCATGCGGCCGATGGCCTCGCCGCGCTCCTTGAACTGCTGCTGCGAGAGGATCGGTCGCGGATCGTCGAGCGTCGACTCGATGACGCTCACGACGTCGAGGGCGTAGTGCCCGGTGCCGACGCCGTTCTCGGCAGTCGCCTCGGGGTCGAGCAGCTCGATCGCCGCGAGCGCGAACGGCGAGAGCGGCTGGTTGAGCGCGAAGTTCGGCTGCAGGTCGACCGTGAGCCGCACGATCGGCAGGCCATCGCCCGCCGCCGGCAGCAGTTCGACGACGCCGGCGTCGCGGAGCGTCCGGAAGATCTCGAGCGCGCGCCGCGCGAGCTCGAACTTCCGGGCGCGCGGTTCGTGGTTGTCGAAGACGAGCGAGCGGATGTCGCCGATCACGTCTCCCCCGCGGGCGATCACGTTGATCAGCATCGCCGCGGTGAGCTTCAGCTGCGGCACGAGCGGCTCGGGCTCGGCCGCGACGAGCCGCTCGTACGAGGCCTCGCCCCAGGTGATCTGGCCGGCGGGCGCCTTCTTGCGCACGATCTTCTTGATCTTCTTGGGGTCGTCGCCCGCCTTGCGGACGGAGGCCTCGTTCTCGATCTCGTGCTCGGGGGCGAGCACGACGACGGTGCCCGCGGTGTCGTAGCCGGCCCGGCCCGCCCGCCCCGCGACCTGGTGGAACTCGCGCGCGGTGAGCTGCCGCATCCGCTGCCCGTCGAACTTGGCGAGCGCGGTGATGAGCACCGTGCGGATCGGCACGTTGATGCCGACGCCGAGGGTGTCGGTGCCGCAGATGACGCGCAGCAGCCCACGCTGCGCGAGGGTCTCGACGAGGCGCCGGTAGCGCGGCAGCATGCCGGCGTGGTGCACGCCGATGCCCGCGCGCACGAGTCGCGAGAGGGTCTTGCCGAACGCGGTGTTGAAGCGGAAGCCGCCGAGCGCCTCGGCGATCTCGTCGCGCTGCTCGCGAGTGACGACGCGGATCGACGACAGCGCCTGCGCCCGCTCCATCGCCGCGGCCTGCGAGAAGTGCACGATGTAGACGGGCGCCTGCCGGGTCTCGATGAGTTCTTCGACGGTCTCCTGCACGGGCGTCTTCGCGTACGAGAAGTGCAGCGGAACCGGCCGGTCGACGCCCGTGACGAGCGCCGTCTCGCGCCCCGTGCGACGCTTCAGGTCGGCGGCGATCGCCGTGACGTCGCCGAGGGTCGCCGACATGAGCACGAACTGCGCCCGGTGCAGCGTGAGCAGCGGCACCTGCCAGGCCCAGCCGCGCTCGGGGTCGCCGTAGTAGTGGAACTCGTCCATGACGACCTGGTCGACGTCGGCGTCCGGTCCGTGCCGCAGCGCGAGGTTCGCGAGGATCTCGGCGGTGCAGCAGATGATCGGGGCATCGGGGTTGACCGAGCTGTCGCCCGTGACCATGCCGACGTTCATCGCGCCGAAGATCTCGACGAGCTGGAAGAACTTCTCGGAGACGAGCGCCTTGATGGGCGCCGTGTAGTAGCTGCGCCCGCCACGGGCGAGGGATGCCGCATGGGCGGCGACCGCGACGAGCGACTTGCCGGTGCCCGTGGGCGTGGAGAGGATGACGTTCGCGCCCGAGACGATCTCGATGATCGCCTCGTCCTGGGCGGGGTAGAGGGAGAGGCCGCGGCCCTCGGCCCAGTCGACGAAGGCGTCGTACATCGCGTCGGCGTCGTACGGGCTCGGCGCGAGCTCAGGCAGGGTCGGGGTCACCCGTCGAGTCTGTCACGTCGCCATGCACCCGCTCGCGGCTGCGCGGGACACCTCGTGTCGCACGGGACACCGGACATCCGTGGTCCCGTGCGACACGAGTGGTCCGTGGATCAGACTCCGGGCGCGAAGTCGGAGCGGAGCCGGTCGAGCGTGTCCTCCTCGACCGCGTCGAGTGCGCCGGCCGAACCGGGGTCTCCGCTCGACGGATCGATGACGACGACCGGCCCGGTCGACGACGACCATTCCACCGTGCCGTGCTCGAAGACGCCGCGGAGCACGCCGGTCGACGGCACGAGGTCGACGTCGCACACCGGCAGGCCGAGCGCCGAACGCTCCCACCCGAGCAGCGCCCAGATGTCTCGGACCATGCCGAAGACGATCGCGGGCCCGTGGTCGGGCGTCCAGTAGATGGAGCCGCCCTCGAAGTGCGCGAATCCGCCGGGGAGCCGGCCGCCCAGCTCGGAGGCGGCGAGCGGCTGCTCGTCGGTCGTCGGGAATCCGAGGAACGAGGTCTCGGCGCCGACGCCGTGCCAGTGCTCGGCGATCGGGCCGTGCACCTCGTGGGCGCCGGTGCGCGCCGACCAGTACACGGCGCCGCGCTCGAACTCGCGGCGGTACATCTCGCCCTCGCCGAGGCGCGTGTGCGGCGCCGTCGCCTCGCCGAGCCACGAGTGCTCTGCGCGCTTCGCGCTGATCGCGGGCACTGCGAGGAGCAGTTGGTTGGCGGGGTCGTAGCTCACGGCCGTGCGGAAGTCGCTCCAGCTGAGCGCACGATCGACGTGCGCGGAGCGCACTTCTGCTCGCGCCGGCCCACCCTGACGATGGCGCGTGAGGTGCATCATCCGTTCGGTCATCGCCCTGCCCTTCTCGACCCGGCGCCGTCGGCGCCGGAAACGGGGGAAGCCGGCCTGCGCCGAGTTTCGGGACTCGATGCTGACCGGCTATCCGATCGACACCCGCGGCGACAGTTCCCCCTGCAGTTCGCGGAGCGGCGATCGGTACCCAGAGTAGGAGCGAGACGGATGCCGCGAATCAGGGTTATCCCTGAACTCTGCTCGCCGCGCCCCCCGGTTCTCAGGGCCTGCACTGGCCTCGCCTCCGCGAGGACACAGGCGACACGGGGCAGGCCGAGCCGCTAGCGTTCGCTCAGACGCACTCGCTCGAGGAGAATCCATGCGGATCGCACCCAGCCCCACGCCAGACGACTCGGCGGCCACGTCCCCGTCCGACGTCGATGCCGAGCTCGACGCAGCTGCGGATGCCGAGGCCGACGCGGCTGCCGACGACGGCGTCGTCGACCACGCCGATTCGACCGCGCAACCCCCGGCCGCGCCATCCGACACCGGAGCGTTCGACCGCGCCCTCGTCGTCGTGCACGGCATGGGCAACGCCTATCGCAGCCAGATCCTGCTCGAGTGGGCCGAGCCGCTGCTCAGCCGCATGGACTGGCTTGCGCGCGACCGGGTCATCGGCGCCGCCGATCGACACGGCGTCGCGATCCACGAGTCCGACCTGTCGGGCGACCTGCCCATCATCACGGCGACCGTGCGCTCCCCCGGCCCGCGGGCGCAGGCTGCGGGCGCCCCCGCCGAAGACGACGACGACGTCGTGCAGCGGATCGCGATCATCGAGGCGCGCTGGTCGGAGTCGTTCGTGCCGATGAGCCGGGGCCAGATCTTCCAATGGGCCGTCGTCTTCATGTGGCGCATGATCCGGCGCGTGCTCGGCCTCTTCCTCGGCACCATGGTGCTCGTGCCCTGGTACACCCTCGTGCGGCACTGGAACAAGCCGCCGGGCGCGCCTCGCAAGCTCCCGAAGGGCGTCGACCTCGTGATCGACACCGTCCGGCTCGCGGTCTGCTCGATCGCCTTCGCCGTGACCTGGATGTTCCTCGTGCTGCTGGCGCTGGTGCTGACGCCGATCCTGCCGCTCATCAGCCCGCTCCTGCTCATCCCCTGGTTCAAGAACGTGGCGCAGGGGTTCATCGACGGCATCATCGAGTCGATCGGCGACGTCGCCGCCTGGAAGGAGCGCCCCGTGCGCGCCTCGGCCATGCGGCTCGTCGTGCGCGACGCCCTCACCCGCGCCAAGGAGCTCGTCGGCGACGACGGCGACGTGCACCTCTTCGCGCACTCGCAGGGCGCAGCGGTCGCGACCCTCGCGCTCTTCGAGGAGCTGAGGCCGAGCGACTACAACGTCAGCCGGCTCACCACGGTCGGAGCGGCCGTGGTGCTGCTCGGGCGCGACCGCTGGCTCGGCCGGCCCGACGAGTACAAGCCCGTCAGCGACTGGCTCAAGCGCAACGCGGAGGCCGACGCGCACCGCGGCGTGAAGTGGGCGAACTACTGGGCGATCTGGGATCCGTTCTCGGCCGGCCCCATCGCCGACACCGCCACCGGCCGCCGCGAGCGGTGGCGCAACGCCTACTTCCCCGGACGCTCCACCGCACAGGGCCCCGAAGAGCACGCCGTGCACAACACGAGCCAGCCCTTCCTCGACCACTCCGTGTACTTCCAGAACACGATCCAGGTCGTCGAGCCCACGGCACGGCACCTGCTCGGTCCCGAGTTCCCGCCCGCCCCCGTCGCGGTCGCACAGGTCGAGAACCTGCTCTCGGTCATCGACAAGAAGTCGCTCGGCATCAACATGCTCGCGGCCGTCGTCATCGCCGCGATCCTGCCGGGCCTGCCGGGCGTCTACGCCGCCTTCGCGACCCTCGCGAGCTGGGTGGCGGGCGCGATCGGCTTCATGATCGGCGTGTTCCCCGGCGGTCAGGACGTCGCCGAGGCGGTGCCCGCCACGATCGCCGCGGCCTCGTTCGTGACCGACCCCGATGGCCTGAATCCGTGGAGCTGGCTCATCGCCTCGGGCTTCACCCTCGCTGTGCTGATCTGGCTGAACCAGCGGCTCTCGACCGTCACCAGGCGGTCGCGGGAGTGGGACCGGTGCCCGATCGAACCTCGCCACTGGCTCGTGCTGAGCTCGATCCCCCGCGCGGCCTACGTCGCCGGCGCCGTCATCTGCGCGTGGTTCGCGATCTTCGCCTGGAGCCGGCCGCCACTCGAATGGCTCGTCGCGAGCGCCGTGATCCTCCTGATCGTGGCGGTCTTCGTGTTCGTCGAGCCGCTCTACGCGCCCGTTCCGGTGATCGTGCCCGCGCGCACCGACGACGATGCTGCGAACACCCTGGCGCTGGCCGGCATCCCCGCACCGATGAAGCTCCGCGACGCCGTGGCCACCGACGGGTTCCAGAAGGACCTCGCGGCACGACGGCGGCTGCTCAGCCCGCAGGGCTGGCGCGCGGAGGTCTGGGCGGGATGGTTCCACGACTGGCCGAAGTCGGCCGAGGCCCCGGCACCCGAGGCGGTCGCGACGACCGACTAGGAGCCCGCGGGTTCAGCCCCCGCGCAGCGTCGGCCGGAACACCCCGGCCGGGTCGCCGCCGGTCACGAGCTCGACTGCGGCCTCGGCGAGCCGGAACGGCACGACGGCCGCGAACAGCACGAGCACGACGGGACCGAGCCAGCCGATCGAGAACGCCAGCACGAGCTGCGGCGGCGCGAGTCGGCCCCACGCCAGCGCGGCCAGCGCGACGACGACGAGCAGCGCGAGCCACGCGGGGTTCCAGAACGCGGCGACGGATGCCCCGGCCACCGCGATGCCGCCGAGCACGGCCTGCACGACGAACGCCGCACCGGCGGCGCCGCCGAACTGCCGCTCGCGATCCGCGGAGACCCAGGCCCACATCACGGCCGCCCTGAGCAGCGGAACCCCCTGCTCGCGGAGCGCGGTGCGGAACACCCGGTCGTCGACACGTCGCTGCGCGAGCGCGGCCCGCCGATCGGCGAGGCCCGCGGCGAGCACCGAGCGGTGGTCGTGCAGGAGTGCCGGCGCCGATTGCCGCCCGTAGCTCGCGATGAGGCCCCAGAGGAGGCTCGGCACGGACGCGAGATCGGAGTCGTCGCCCGCGGCATCCTGCACCGGCACGTCGTAGCGCGACCCGCTCACCGGGTCGAGGTAGGCGAACGGAGCGCGCACCTGGAAGCGATGCCCGTCGGCGGGGCGCTGGGCGAGCAGCAGTTCGCCGAGCGGCCGATCGTCATCGGTGAGGAATGGCATCGGGGTCTCCTTCGCTCGGGCGGTCGCTCGCTCGCTCGTGCCCATCCTGCTCCCGACCACCGCGATCGGAGCTCAGCCGAGCAGGAGCGCCACCGCGATGAGCACCGGCACCGAGCCGATCGTGGTCAGGAACACCGTGTCGCGGGCCACGACCTCTGCCGTCTCGTAGCGCTGGGCGTAGACGAAGACGTTCTGCGCCGTCGGCAGCGACGCGAGCACCGTCACCGCGTAGAGGTCGAGGCCGTCGAGCCCGAAGACGAAGGAGCCGACCGCCCACGCGGTGACCGGCATGGCGACGAGCTTCAGCACGGTCGCGAGCACCACCTCTCGGCGACCGCTGCCCGGGGCGAACAGCCGCTGCCCGTGCAGCGACAGCCCGTAGGCGATCAGCATGAGCGGCACCGCCGCGTGTCCGATGAGCTCGATCGGCTCCATCACGATCGGCGGCAGCTCGACGCCCGACACCGCCACGAGGACGCCGGCGAGCGAGCCGATGATGATCGGGTTCGTGAACGTCGTGCGCACGATCGCCGTCACCGAGGTGTGGCCGTGCACGCGCGCGCCGAGGATCGCGAGGGCAACGGGTGCGAACAGCAGCAACTGCAGCAGCACGACGGGTGCCGAGTACGCCGCGTCGCCGAGCATGTAGACGGCGATCGGGATGCCGAAGTTGTTGCCGTTGACGTAGCCCGAGGCGAGCGAGCCGATGACCGTGTGCTCGAGGCGCCGCCGCCACAGGAGCATCGCGACGAGACCGAACACGAGCATCATCGCGACGGCGGCGATGGCCGAGACCGGGAGCAGCACGGAGAACAGCGAGCGGACGTCGGCCGTCGCGAGCACGGAGAACAGCAGGAACGGCGCGAGCACGCTGAAGTTCAGCCGGGCGAGGATCGGCCGGGCCTCCGGACCGAGCACGCCGGTGCGCCCGGCGATCCAGCCGACGAGGACGGCGAGGGCGATCACGGCGAAGCCGGTGAAGATCTGGATCACTCGCCGACTGCTCGGTCGTCGGGAAGCACCACGGATCTCATCACTCCGAGGTTAGCGGCCGCCGCTCCTTCCCCATCGCCATGGTTCGACCTAGGCTCGAATCGAATGCCGAGTCGACGGGGGAAGACATGGCCGAGGCGCGCAGACCGCAGGTACCGCTCGAGATCGTCGACGCATGGTGGCGAGCCGCGAACTACCTCAGCGTCGGCCAGATCTACCTGATGGCGAACCCGCTCCTCGCGCGCCCGCTCGAGCCCGGCGACATCAAGCCGCGACTGCTCGGGCACTGGGGCACCTCCCCCGGGCTGAACCTCGTCTACGCCCACCTCAACCGGGCGATCGTCGAGCGCGGCACGCCGACGATCTACGTCTGCGGGCCGGGCCACGGCGGGCCCGCGATGGTCGCGAACACGTGGCTCGACGGCACGTACTCGGAGCTCTTCCCGGCGATCGGCGCCGACGCCGAGGGCATGCGGCGGCTCTTCCGCCAGTTCTCGTTCCCCGGCGGCATCCCGTCGCACGCGGCGCCGGAGACGCCCGGCTCGATCAACGAGGGCGGCGAGCTCGGCTACTCGCTCATGCACGCGTACGGCGCAGCGCTCGACAACCCCGGGCTCGTAGTCGCCTGCGTCATCGGCGACGGCGAGGCCGAGACCGGTCCGCTCGCGGCGAGCTGGCGCGGGCACTCGTTCCTGAACCCGCTGACGGACGGCGCGGTGCTGCCGATCCTCCACCTCAACGGCTTCAAGATCGCGAACCCGACGCTGCTCGCACGCATCCCCGAGGCCGAACTCGTCGACTTCTTCCGCGGCAACGGCTACGAACCGCTTCTCGTCACCGGCGGATTCGACGGCGAGGACCCGATGGCGGTGCACGGTCGCATGGCCGACGCGATCGACGTCGCCTATGCGCGCATCGCCGCGATCCGAGCGGATGCCGCGGCCGGCGCGTTCGCCGAGGCCGCGCCGCGCCGGCCCGCGATCGTGCTGCGCACGCCGAAGGGATGGACCGGCCCGGGCGTCGTCGACGGCGTGCAGGTCGAGGGCACGTTCCACGCCCATCAGGTGCCGCTCTCCGGTGTGCGCGAGAACCCCGAGCACCTCGCGATGCTCGAGGCGTGGCTGCGGTCGTACCGCCCCGAGGAGCTGTTCGACGGCGAGGGTCGCCCGGTCGCCCGGCTCGGTGCCGTGCGGCCCGACGGCGAGCTGCGCATGAGCGCGAACACCAGCGCCCACGTCAACGGCGGCATCGCGCGGCCCCTGGCACTGCCGTCGCTCGCGCCGCACGGCGTCGCAGTCGACCCCGGCGAGCGCGGCGACACGGGCGAGGCGACGCGGGTGCTCGGCGCCTGGCTCGCCGAGGTGATGCGCGACAACCCCGACGACTTCCGCCTCTTCGGGCCCGACGAGGTGCTCTCGAACCGGCTGGGCGCCGTATTCGACGTCACCGCGCGAGCATGGGCGGAGGCGATGCATCCGCTCGACGAGCACCTCGCGCGCGAGGGCCGCGTCATCGAGGCGCTGAGCGAGCACCTCATGCAGGGCCTGCTCGAGGGGTACCTGCTGACCGGGCGGCACGGGCTCATCACGAGCTACGAGGCCTTCATCCACATCGTCGACTCGATGTTCAACCAGCACGCGAAGTGGCTGGAGTCGGCGAAGCAGGTGCCCTGGCGAGGCGACGTCGCGAGCCTCACCTACCTGCTCTCCTCGCACGTCTGGCGGCAGGACCACAACGGGTTCTCGCATCAGGACCCCGGGTTCCTGAACGTCGTGGTCAACAAGCAGGCCGACGTCGTGCGGGTCTACCTCCCGCCCGATGCGAACACCCTGCTCGAAGTCATGCGGCACTCCTTCGACACGCGGAACCGGGTCAACGTCGTCGTCGCGGGCAAGCAGCCGCACCCGCAGTGGCTCTCACCCGCCGAGGCCGCTGCCCACGTCGAGGCGGGTCTCGGCGTCTGGGAGTGGGCGGGCAGCGAACCCGCTTCCGAGCGAGCGGATGCCGCGGCATCCGAGCCCGACGTCGTCATCGCGTGCGCCGGCGACGTGCCGACCGCCGAGGCGATCGCGGCCGCCCGATTGCTGCGCGACCGGCTGCCCGAACTGCGCGTGCGGCTCGTCAACGTCGTCGACCTGATGCGCCTGCAGGATCCGCAGCATCACCCGCACGGCCTGCCCAGTGCGGAGTTCGACGCGATCTTCACCCGTTCGGCGCCCGTGATCTTCGCGTTCCACGGTTACCCATCGCTCGTCCACCAGCTGACCTACCGGCGCACCAACCATGCGAACATCCACGTGCGCGGCTTCGCGGAGCGGGGCACGACGACGACGCCGTTCGACATGCTGCACCTGAACGACCTCGACCGGTACCGGCTCGCACTCGACGTGCTGCACCGGGTGCCGGGCCTCCAGGGCCGCCCCGGCATCGCGGAGGTCGCCGACGAATGGCACGCGGCGCGCGCCGCGGCACGCGAGTACGCGTACGAGCACGGGGAGGATCCCGCCTGGATCACCGACTGGCGCTTCGCACCCGGCCCCTAGGGGCGGGACGCGACCACCGAGACGACGACGGGCGCCCGGTCTCCCGAGCGCCCGTCGCGTTGCATCGATCCGATCAGGCGTCGCAACCCCACACGTACGAGCCGTTGTAGTAGACCGGCACCATCTCCTTGCCCGTGCACGGCCCGCAGTCCTCGTCACGCGGGGCTGCAGGGAGCCCCGGGTAGAACTCGGACGTGTACGGGTTCGCTGCCGGAGCGGCTCCCGCGGACTCCGCGGCCGCCTCGCCCGAAGCGGATGCCGCGGCATCCGACCCGCCCGACCAGTCATCGCCCTCGTCGGCGACCTGCTCGGCGGCAGCGCTCGCGGCTGCCGCAGCTTCGGCCGCAGCCGCCTCGGCAGCTGCCGCCTCGGCCGCGACGCGCGCGGCGATCGCCTCGCGGTGGGCGGTGAGCGCACTGCGCAGCGTCTCTGTCGCCGAGTGCGCGACCGCGGCATCCCTGAGACCCGCGACGTCGACGCCGGCGGCCCCGATGCCGACCTGCCCGCCGACCTCGGCGATCGCGAGTTGCCTCGCACTCGTGAGGTCGGCCGACGCCTCGGCGCTCTGCGCCTGTCCGGCGATGCCCACGGCGACCACGATCAGGCCGGCGAGCGCGAACCCGAGCATCCGGTCGGCCCGGAACCTGCCTGAACCGCCCCCGAACTGTGCAGCGGCGACCCCGCCGCGCTCGAACGTCGTGACTCGTTTGGTGATCATTCGATTCCTTCCTTCGTACGGACCGAGTGTTCGGATCTGCCCGTCGGTTCGACGGGTCGAAGGAGGGTTCGTGCGACGCCGGGTTCGTTCTCACGGCACGGCGAAGGGTCGCCGTGCCATGCACCCGGAATCGTCACTGTCAGCCCCCCGCTAACACCACACCTGTGCAGCGTATCGATCTCGCACCCCGTTCGGGGGGAGTTTCGCGCAATCGACGGCGAGTGTCGGCGCACGGAACCTGAAATGTTCTTTCGCGATAGGGTCGCGGTTGTGCCGATCACGCTCGTCTCCCGTGCCCGTTGGTCGCTCATGGTCCAGTTCGCGCTCTTCGGGCTCATCATGTCGTCGTGGACCAGCCGGATGCCGTCGGTGCGCGAGTCCCTCGACATCAGCGCGCTGCAACTCGGTTCGCTGCTCATCATCGGCGGCTTCGGATCGCTCATCGGCGCGGTCGGCGTCGGCGCGATCGTCGCGAGGTTCGGCAGCCGTGCGACGCTGCTCGCCGGCACGATCGGCAATGTCGTCGGCTTCGGGCTCGATGCCGTCGGCCTCGCGAACGGCGATCTCGCGCCGTTCATCGCGGGCGTGTTCATCAACGGACTCTGCGGCGCGCTCATCAACGTGCCGGTCAACATCAACGCGGCCTCGGTCGAGCAGCACCTGCGGCGCGCGGTGCTGCCGCACTTCCACGCGGCATTCTCGATCGGCGCGGCGGGCGGCGCCCTCGTCGGCGCGGGCTTCGCACTGGCGGGCGTGCACATCGCGACGCAGATCGTCGTGGTCACGCTCGTCGTGACGGGTCTGCGCCTCTGGCTGCTGCGACCGGCGACGGCGCTCACCGTGCGCGCCGCCGTGACCACGGCGACCGGGTCGATCGACGCCCACGGGACCGGCCGTCGCAACCGCCGCGCGGTGAAGTCGGCCCTCGCCGCCTGGCGGGAGCCGCGAACCCTGCTGCTCGGAGTGGTGCTGCTCGCGGCGTCGCTCGCCGAGGGCTCGGCCACCACCTGGCTCTCGCTCGCCGTGGTCGACGGCTTCGAGGCGGCAGAGGCCGTGGGCGCGATCGCGTACGCCACGTTCGTGGGGGCGATGACCGTGTTCCGCTTCGTCGGCACGCGCCTCATCGACCGCTTCGGGCGGGTGGCCGTGCTGCGCGTCTCGGGCGTCTCGGCGCTCGTCGGTCTCGCGCTGTTCGTGTTCGGACCGAACCTCGCCGTCGCGTGGATCGGCATCGTGCTCTGGGGCTGCGGTGCGGCGCTCGGCAACCCGATCGCGATCTCCGCGGCATCCGACGACCCCGAACGCGCCGGACAGCGCGTGTCGGTCGTCACCTCGTTCTCGACGATCTCCTCGCTGACCGCTCCGCCGCTGCTCGGGCTCCTCGCCGACGCCGTCGGAGCGCGCTACGCCCTCGCCGCGATCGGCGCCGTCATGATCGTCAGCCTCTCGGTCGCCGGGCAGGTTCGTCGCCGCCCGATCGAGCCGGCACCGGAGCCGGCGCCGTCACCGGAGCCGGCACCGGACCACTCGATTCGCACCGGACCGGCGACATCCACCGTCCCGAGCGACACGGGTGGTCCTGAGCGGCGCAGGTAGAGCGGCCGTGGGCGGGCGGGGCTACCAGCGGTCGTGGACCGTAGCCCGGATCTCGCGGTCGTAGAGCTCGCGCACGGCCTCGTCGAACGACGGCGGCAGGCGCAGCGATCCGGCCTCGGCGTTCGCACGCGCCTGCTGCGGCGAGCGAGCGCCCGGGATCACCGAGCTCACGCCCGGCTGCGCCGCGACCCAGGCGAGGGCGACCTGGGCGGGCGAGGAGGTCGGTGCCACCTCACGGGCGAGGGCGGTGAACTCGGATGCCGCGCGCACGCCGGTCTCGTAGTCGACCCCCGAGAAGGTCTCGCCGACGTCGAACGCCTCGCCATGGCGATTGAAGCTGCGGTGGTCGTTCGCGGCGAAGATCGTGTCGCTCGTGTACCGGCCCGAGAGCAGGCCGCTCGCGAGCGGCACCCGGGCGATGATGCCGACCCCCGCCGCGACGGCGGCCGGCAGCACCTCGTCGAGCGGCTTCAGCCGGAACGCGTTCAGGATGATCTGCACGGTCGCCACGTTCGGTCGCGCGATGGCTGCGAGCGCCTCGTCGACCCGCTCGACGCTCACGCCGTAGGCCGCGATCGAACCGTCGTCGACGAACGCATCGAGCGCGTCGAAGACCTCGTCGTCGCCGTACACCGACGACGGCGGGCAGTGCAGCTGCACGAGGTCGAGCGTCTCGACGCCGAGGTTCGCGCGCGAGCGGTCGACCCACTCGCGGAAGTGCTCGGCCGAGTAATTGGCGTGCTGCTGCGGCATCCGCCGACCCATCTTCGTGGCGACGGTGACGCCCGAGCCCGGATTCGCGCGGAGCCACGCACCGATGAGCGATTCGCTCCGGCCATCGCCGTAGACGTCGGCCGTGTCGAAGAACGTGACGCCCGCCCGGTGCGCCGCATCGAGCACGGCGAAGGCGTCGCCCTCTGCGACCTCGCCCCAGTCGGCGCCGAGCTGCCAGGTGCCGAGGCCCACGACCGAGACGGTGCGTGCGGTGCGGCCGAGGGTGCGAGTCTGCATGATGCTCCTGTGCTGGTCGAGGGAGGACCGTCGGGCGCACCGCGGTCGGATCGGTGCCGGACGCCCCGGGCTCGATCGTGTCATGCGTGCGCGGCGACCGCATCCGTCGCCGGCGTGCGGCGTCATGTCGGTGGTGCCGTCGAAGCTGTCTGCATGGCTGACAAGTACGACGTGAAGCGCGAACTCGCCTGCTACACCGCCCCGCGCGCCCGCTTCGAGATCATCGAGGTGCCCGAGCTCGCGTACTGCATGGTCGACGGGCACGGCGACCCCAACAGCTCGCCCGAGTACGTCGCCGCGGTCGAGGCCCTGTACGCCGTGTCGTACGCCGCCAAGTTCCAGAGCAAGCGCGAGCTCGACCGCGACTACGTCGTCGGGCCGCTCGAGGGACTCTGGAGCGCCGACGACCCGGCGACGTTCGTCACGCGCGAGAAGTCCGCCTGGTCGTGGACGATGATGATCTGGCAGCCCGACTGGCTCTCCGCCGAGCTGGTCGCCGCGGCGGTCGCGAAGGCGGCTGCGAAGGCACCGGCCGCGCAGCTCGTTCGCTTCGAACGACTGGCCGAGGGCCGTTCGGTGCAGACGCTCCACCTCGGCTCGTACGACGACGAGGGCCCGACCCTCGCCCGCCTGCACGACGAGTTCATGCCCGAGCAGGGCCTGCGGTTCAACGGGCGCCATCACGAGGTGTACCTCGGCGACCCCCGGCGCACGGCTCCCGAGAAGCTCAAGACCATCCTCAGACAGCCGGTTGCGCCGGCCTGACCCGCGGGACGCCGCGGGGCCTGATCGCGATCGCGACAGGCGCGCGGATGCCGCGGGGCGCCGCCCTCGATGAG
>NZ_JBHURI010000075.1:0-21089 GCF_042673425.1 Agromyces sp. NPDC056965
GCATCGGCCCCGTTCAGGGTCGGTCTGGGCGCTCGCGCTACGGCTTGCCGCGCATGACGGCCTGCTTGACCTCGGCGATCGCCTTCGTCACCTCGATGCCGCGGGGGCACGCCTCGGTGCAGTTGAAGGTCGTGCGGCAGCGCCACACGCCCTCCTTGTCGTTCAGGATGTCGAGTCGCGTCTGCGCGTTGTCGTCGCGCGAGTCGAAGATGAAGCGGTGCGCGTTCACGATCGCCGCCGGGCCGAAGTACTGCCCGTCGGTCCAGAACACGGGGCACGACGAGGTGCACGCCGCGCAGAGGATGCACTTCGTGGTGTCGTCGAAGATGGCACGCTCGGCGACCGACTGCACGCGCTCCTTGCCCGCCTCGGGCTTCGAGTTCGCGACGAGGAACGGCTGCACCTCGCGGAAGCTCGCGAAGAACGGCTCCATGTCGACGATGAGGTCCTTCTCGAGCGGCAGGCCCTTGATGGCCTCCACGTAGATGGGCTTCGAGATGTCGAGGTCCTTGATGAGCGTCTTGCAGGCCAGGCGGTTGCGGCCGTTGATGCGCATCGCATCGGACCCGCAGATGCCGTGCGCGCACGAGCGACGGAACGTCAGCGAACCGTCCTGCTCCCACTTGATCTTGTGCAGGGCGTCGAGCACGCGATCGGTCGCGTACATCTCGACGTCGAAGTCCTGCCAGCGCGGCTCGGTGTCGACGTCGGGGTCGAAGCGGCGGATCAGGAACGTGACGGTGAACGACTGGATCGCGGCATCCGTCGACTGGGCTTCGAGCGTTGCAGTGCTCACGTCAGTACTTCCTCTCCATGGGCTGGTAGCGGGTGATCGTCACCGGTTTCCAGTCGAGTCGGATGTGATCGGCGGCATCCGACGAGTGCGCGTCGCCCGACAGGTACGCCATCGTGTGCTGCATGTAGTTGACGTCGTCGCGGTTCGGGAAGTCGTCGCGCATGTGACCGCCACGGCTCTCCTGGCGGTTCCGCGCCGAGTACACGACGACCTCGGCGAGGTCGAGCAGGAAGCCGAGCTCGACGGCCTCGAGCAGGTCGGTGTTGAAGCGCTTGCCCTTGTCGTGCACGGCGACGTTCTTGTACCGGTCGCGGAGGCCCGCGATGACCTTGGTGACGTGCTCGAGCGACTCGTCGGTGCGGAACACCTGGGCGTTCTTGTCCATCTCGTCCTGCAGTTCCTTGCGGATCGCAGCGATGCGCTCGGTGCCGTCGGAGTCGCGGAGCTGCTCCAGCATTCCGCGCACGGCCGCAGCCGGGTCGGAGGGCAGGGGAGTAAAGTCGACCGTCTTCACGTACTCGACCGCGTTGCGGCCGGCGCGCTTGCCGAAGACGTTGATGTCGAGCAGCGAGTTCGTGCCGAGGCGGTTCGATCCGTGCACGGAGACGCAGGCGCACTCGCCCGCGGCGTAGAGGCCCGGCACGACGGTGTCGTTGTCGGAGAGCACCTCTGCGGCGACGTTCGTCGGGATGCCGCCCATGGCGTAGTGCGCGGTCGGCATGACGGGGACCGGCTCGAACACGGGATCGACGCCGAGGTACGTGCGGGCGAACTCGGTGATGTCGGGCAGCTTCGTCTCGAGCACCTCCGCACCGAGGTGGGTGCAGTCGAGTAGCACGTAGTCCTTGTGCGGGCCGGCGCCGCGACCCTCCGCGACCTCCTGCACCATGCAGCGGGCGACGATGTCGCGCGGCGCGAGGTCCTTGATGGTGGGCGCGTAGCGCTCCATGAAGCGCTCGCCCGAGGCGTTGCGGAGGATGGCGCCCTCGCCGCGGGCACCCTCGGTGAGGAGGATGCCGAGGCCCGCGAGCCCGGTCGGGTGGAACTGGAAGAACTCCATGTCCTCGAGCGGCAGGCCCTTGCGCCAGATGATGCCGACGCCGTCGCCCGTGAGCGTGTGGGCGTTCGAGGTGGTCTTGTAGATCTTGCCGAAGCCGCCGGTCGCAAAGATCACGGCCTTCGCCTGGAAGACGTGGAGCTCACCGGAGGCGAGGTCGTAGGCGACGACGCCCGAAGGCTGCTTCGTCTTGGATCCATCCGGCCCGTCGACCTCGGTCATGACGAGGTCGAGCACGTAGTACTCGTTGAAGAAGTTGATGCCGAGGCGCACGCAGTTCTGGAACAGCGTCTGCAGGATCATGTGACCCGTGCGGTCGGCCGCATAGCAGGCGCGGCGAACGGGCGCCTTGCCGTGGTCGCGGGTGTGACCGCCGAAGCGGCGCTGGTCGATCTTGCCCTCGGGGGTGCGGTTGAACGGCAGCCCCATGTTCTCGAGGTCGATGACCGCGTCGATCGCCTCTTTCGCGAGGATCTCCGCCGCGTCCTGGTCGACGAGGTAGTCGCCGCCCTTGACGGTGTCGAAGGTGTGCCACTCCCAGCTGTCCTCCTCGACGTTCGCGAGCGCCGCGGCCATGCCGCCCTGCGCCGCACCCGTGTGCGAGCGAGTGGGGTAGAGCTTCGAGATGACCGCGGTCTTCGCACCGGGGCCCGCCTCGATCGCCGCGCGCATGCCGGCGCCGCCGGCGCCCACGATGACGATGTCGAACTGGTGGTAGTGGACGCCGTCGATGACCGTGGTCTCGGCGTCGGCGCTCTGGGTGTTCACGGATCTCCTAAGCGGCGCAGAACGAGGGAAGCAGATCGGCGGGTGCGCCGACGGGGCAGGGCTCGAAGGTGAAGACGACGAGCGTGCCGAGGATGATGAGCACGGCGGCGGCGGCGAAGAGGGCGCCCTTCAGCACCTTCTGCACGACGCCGGGGTTCGTGTAGTCGTTGACGATCGTGCGCATGCCGTTGGCGCCGTGGATGAGGGCGAGCCAGAGCATCAGGACGTCCCACCACTGCCAGAACGGGTCGGCCCACTTGCCGCCGACGAAGCCGAAGTCGATGGCCTTGACGCCGTCGCCGACCATGAGGTTCATGAAGAGGTGTCCGAAGATGAGCACGATCAGCACGACGCCCGAGGCGCGCATGTAGATCCAGCCCCACTTCTCGAGGTTGATGCCGCGGCGACGGGGGCGATCGGCTGGCTTCAGCGCCGACGTTTCGATGGCAGTCATAAGTTCCCGCGGCTCCCTAGTGGCTGAAGACGTTGATGAGGTGGCGCGGCGTGAACGCGAGCATCGTCACGACCCAGAGGGCGATGACGATCCAGAAGAGGAGCTTCTGGTTGCGCGTGGCCCAGGCCCAGAAGTCCACGAGGATGATGCGCAGTCCGTTGAACGCGTGGAACACGATCGCGCCGACCAGGGCCACCTCGCCGAGGCCCATGATGGGCGTCTGGTAGGTGCCGATGACCGCGTTGTACGCCTCGGGGCTGACTCGCACGAGCGCCGTGTCGAGGATGTGCACGAGGAGGAAGAAGAAGATCGCGACACCCGTGATGCGGTGCAGCACCCATGACCACATACCCTCACGGCCGCGGTACAGCGTGCCACCAGGCTTCTGTTTCGCAGGCTTCTCGGGTGCGGTCAGGGTTCCTGCCGAAGTCTCTGGCATGAACAACCCTCCCTGGCTGTGTGAATCGCCCCGAAGAGGCCGGGGCATGACGGGCACACGGCCCGATTCGAGTGTAGACCCGCGTCACTGCGGCCGCCGCTTAGGGCCGCCTAACTCTCTCGATGTCGAGATATCGGATGCCGCGGCATCCAGGCCCGTGTCGTCGACGGGTGCTCCCGTTAAGCTGTGCGGATGGACGAATCCCCGATCGACGGCTTCTACAGCGTCATCCCCGCCGGCGGCGTCGGCTCCCGGCTGTGGCCGCTCTCGCGCGCCGACGCGCCGAAGTTCCTGCACGACCTCACGGGATCCGGACAGACGCTGCTCAAGGACACGTGGGACCGGCTCGCGCCGCTCTCGGGCGACGGCCGCATCATGGTCGTCACGGGTCGCGCCCACCGCGCCGCCGTCGAGGCCCAGCTGCCGGGGCTCGCCGACCACAACGTCGTGCTCGAGAGCGAGCCACGCGACTCGACGGCCGCGATCGGCCTCGCCGCGGCGATCCTCGAACGCCGTGAGCCCGGCGTGATCATCGGCTCCTTCGCCGCCGACCACGTGATCTCGGGCACCGCGCTCTTCCGTGCGGCCGTGGCGGACGCCGTCGCGGCCGCCCGAGCCGGCTACATCGCCACGATCGGCATCACGCCGACCGAGCCCGCCGTGGGCTTCGGGTACATCGAGTGCGGCGCGCCCCTCGAGGTCGACGGCGCCGAGCACGTCGAGGCCGTCGCGAGCTTCGTCGAGAAGCCCGATCTCGACACCGCCAAGCGCTACCTCGCCGGCGGTGCGCACCTCTGGAACGCCGGCATGTTCATCGCACGCGCGGATGCGCTGCTCGCCGAGATCGCACGGAACAAGCCCGAACTGCACGCCGGACTCGTCGAGCTCGCCGAGGCGTGGGACGACCCCGCGACGCGCGGGCCGGCCGTCGATCGGATCTGGCCGGGCCTCGAGAAGATCGCGATCGACTACTCGGTCGCCGAGCCGGCGGCAGCGGCCGGTCGGCTCGCCGTCATCCGCGGGCACTTCGTGTGGGACGACGTGGGGGACTTCGCCTCGCTCGCCAAGCTCAATACCGCGGGCCGCTCCGGCGAGCTCGCGATCCTCGGGGAGAACGCCCGGGTGCTCTCCGACGCCTCGAGCGGCATCGTCGTCAGCCGGTCGAAGCGGGTCATCAGCCTGATCGGCGTGCACGACATCGTCGTCGTCGACACTCCCGACGCGCTGCTCGTCACGACGAGCGAGCACGCCCAACGGGTCAAGGCCGTCGTCGACGCCCTCCGGCTCGGCGGATCCAACGACGTGCTGTAGGGCACGAGAGAGCAGGTCACGGATGTCTCAGGGTCGAGGGTCGCGCCGGCGAGGTTCCGATCGACGGACGGCGCTGCGCCGAAGCGTCTCCATCGGGGCCGTGCTGGCCGCGGCATCCGTTGCGCTCGCGGCGTGCGCGCCCGCTCCCGAGGCCGGAGCCGGCGGCGCGGCGAGCGAGTCGTGCGTGCGGATGGTCACGAACTCGGGAGGCCTCGAGGACCGCTCGTTCAACCAGTCGAGCTGGGAGGGGCTCCAGCAGGCCGAGGACGAGTACGGCATCGAGGCCGAGGCGATCGTCTCGACCGGCGAGACCGATCTCGCCCCCAACGTCGCGCAGGCCGTCGAGTCGGGCTGCGAGCTCATCGTCACGGTCGGCTGGGAGCTCGCGGAGGCGACGCTCGACCAGGCCGGCAAGAACCCGGAGCTCGCGTTCGCGATCGTCGACGAGACCGTCGACGCCCACAACGTCAAGCCCGTCGTCTTCGACACCGCGCAGGCCTCCTACCTGGCCGGCTACCTCGCGGCGGGCGTCTCGAAGACCGGGGTCGTCGCGACCTTCGGCGGGGGCAACCAGCCCCCGGTGACCCTGTTCATGGACGGGTTCGTCGACGGCGTCGCGAAGTACAACGAGGTGCACGGTGCGCAGGTGCGCGTGCTCGGCTGGGACAAGGCCGCGCAGGACGGCGCGTTCACGGGCGACTTCGAAGACGTCAACAAGGGCAAGACGTTGACCGAGGGCTTCATCGACCAGGGCGCCGACGTCATCCTGCCGGTCGCGGGCCAGGTCGGCGAGGGCGCGGCTTCGGCCGCACTCGAACGCGGCGGGGTGTCGATCATCTGGGTCGACAGCGACGGCTACGAGTCGCTCGCGGCGGAATACCGGCCCGTGATCCTCACGAGTGTGCTGAAGAACACGCAGGATGCGATGGTCGAGATCGTCGGCGCCGTGCTCGACGACGAGTTCACGAACGAACCGTTCGTGGGCACGCTCGAGAACGGCGGGGTGGAGATCGCCCCGTACCACGACCTCGCCACCCTCGTGCCGCCGGCGCTCGACGGCGAGATCGAGGGGCTCCGCCAGGCGATCATCGCCGGCGAGATCGTCGTGGAGTCGCCGAGCGCGCCGTGATCCCCCCGTACGTGGGGCACGCGTGTTGCTCATATGAGCACAACATCGCGTCTTGATAACCATTGGATGTCGTGTGCCGCCCGCGCGGCGCAACATTCGGTAACGTGACTGCACGAGCCTCGGAACGGTCGGGGCGACAGTCTTTGGAGGACACAGTGAAGGTCACGACCAAGAAGGCCGCGTACAGCGGCCTCGCGCTGCTCGGTGCAGCCGTGCTGCTCGCCGGTTGCGCATCAGCTCCCGAAGAATCTGGCGGCGACGCCGGTGGCGAGGCCATCGACTTCATGCCCTGCATGGTGTCCGACGCCGGCGGCTTCGACGACAAGTCCTTCAACCAGCTCGGCTTCGAGGGCGCCTCGAAGGCCGCCGACGAGCTCGGCGTCGAACTGACCAAGGTGCAGTCCGACTCCGAGACCGACTACGCGCCGAACATCACGAACCTGGTCGACCAGGGCTGCGACCTCATCGTCACGGTCGGCTTCGCGCTCTCGGCCGCCACGGTCGAGTCCGCGCTCGAGAACCCCGACGTCGAGTACGTCATCATCGACGACGCGGCCGACAACGACTTCGACGGCGAGGTCGACGCGCCGAACATCAAGCCGATCCTCTTCGACACGGCGCAGGCCGCGTTCCTCGGCGGCTACGCTGCTGCCGACTTCACGAAGACCAACACGGTCGGCACCTTCGGCGGCATGAACTTCCCGACCGTCTCGATCTTCATGGACGGCTTCAAGCAGGGCGTCGACTACTACAACGAGGAGAAGGGCAAGGGCGTCACGGTTCTCGGCTGGGACGGCACCGACGGTCTCTTCACCGGTGGCTTCGAGGCCAACGACACCGCGCGCAACACCGCGCAGGGCCTGCTCGACCAGAACGTCGACGTGCTGCTGCCCGTCGGTGGCCCGATCTACCAGTCGGCAGCCGCGGCGATCCGCGACTCGGGCCGTGAGGTCGCGCTCATGGGCGTCGACGCCGACTTCACCGAGACCGACCCGTCGGTCGCCGACCTCGTGCTGACCTCGATCCTCAAGGGCATCGACGTCGGTACCTACGAGGCCGTTCTGGCCGCCGGCAACGGCGAGTTCGACCCGGCTCCGTTCCTCGGCACCCTCGAGAACGACGGCGTCGGCCTCGCACCGTTCCACGACTTCGAGTCGAAGGTCTCCCCGACGCTCCAGGCCGAGCTCGACGACCTCAAGGCTGCGATCATCGCGGGCGACGTGACGGTCAACTCCTACCTCGCCGGCTGAGTCGAGGCACCACGAGATCGGGGAGGTCGGCTTGCCGGCCTCCCCGATTCGGCGTCCGGGCACGCGTTCGCGCGGCCCTCGCAACATCTGAGCAGGGCCGAATCCGGTCCCACAACATCCGCGCAGCATCTCCAACGGATGCGACACCCTTACTAGGATCGGGAGCATGAAGCTCGAACTTCGCGGCATCACGAAGCGATTCGGCAGCTTGGTCGCCAACGACCACATCGACCTCACCGTGGAGGCTGGAGAGATCCACTGCCTGCTCGGTGAGAACGGCGCAGGCAAGTCGACGCTCATGAACGTGCTCTACGGCCTCTACCAGGCGGACGAGGGCGAGGTGCTCCTCGACGACGAGGTCATGCACTTCGCCGGTCCGGGCGACGCGATGGCGGCGGGCATCGGCATGGTGCACCAGCACTTCATGCTCATCCCCGTCTTCACGGTCGCCGAGAACGTCATGCTCGGCCACGAGGCGACGAAGGCCGGCGGCATCCTCGACCTCGCGACGGCTCGCGCACGGGTCCGCGAGATCTCCGACCGCTTCGGGTTCGACGTCGACCCCGACGCGCTCGTCGACGACCTCCCCGTGGGCGTGCAGCAGCGCGTCGAGATCATCAAGGCGCTCTCGCACGATGCGAGGGTGCTCGTCTTCGACGAGCCGACCGCCGTGCTCACGCCGCAGGAGACCGACGAGCTGATGCAGATCATGCGTCAGCTGAAGGCCTCCGGCACCTCCATCGTCTTCATCACGCACAAGCTGCGCGAAGTGCGAGAGGTCGCCGACCGCATCACGGTGATCCGCCTCGGCAAGGTCGTCGGCGAAGCGTCGCCGACCGCATCGAACGTCGAGCTCGCGGCGCTCATGGTCGGGCGGGCCGTCGAGCTCACGGTGCACAAGGACGCACCGAAGATCGGCGACGACGCGCTCGTCGTCGAGGGGCTCAGCGTCATCGACCACATCGGCCAACTCGTCGTCAACGACGTGAGCTTCACCGTTCGCAAGGGCGAGATCCTCGCCGTTGCCGGCGTGCAGGGCAACGGGCAGACCGAACTCACCGAGGCGCTCGTCGGACTCCAGCCGCGCGTGGAGGGCTCGATCAGGCTCGACGGCGTCGAGCTCACGACCGAGAACGTGCGCAAGATCCTCGACGCCGGAGTGGGCTTCGTCCCCGAGGACCGCAACGAGGACGGCCTCGTGGGCGAGTTCTCGATCGCCGAGAACCTCATGCTCGATCGTTCGAACAGTGCTCCGTTCGTCAGGTTCGGCAACGTGCAGCGCGGGTTCCTCGCGGAGTTCGCCCGCGATCGCGTGAAGGAGTTCGACGTCCGCACCCAGGGCATCGACGAGAAGGTCGGCCGCCTCTCGGGCGGCAACCAGCAGAAGGTCGTGCTGGCTCGCGAGCTCAGCCGCGACCTGCGACTGTTCGTCGCCGCGCAGCCCACGCGAGGCGTCGACGTCGGCTCGATCGAGTTCATCCACAAGCGCATCGTCGCCACGCGCGACGCCGGCGTCCCCGTCGTCGTCGTGTCGACCGAGCTCGACGAGGTCGCCGCCCTCGCCGATCGCATCATGGTCATGTACCGCGGCCGCATCGTCGGCATCGTGCCCGGCGACACCCCTCGAGACGTGCTCGGCCTGATGATGGCCGGCGAAGCCCCCGCAGAAGGAGCCGCCGCATGAGCGACCCCACAGAGCCGCGGGGCGACGCCCCCGACCGCAACGACCTCGACGCGGACGTCGCGATCGAGGAGCCGGGCGCCGTCGCGTCCGGTGTCCCGTCGCCCGGCACCACCTCGACACCGGCGACCGGCGACGAGGTCGAACCGCCCTCGCGCTGGCACACGATGCTGCGCCAGATCTCGACCGGCAATGCGATCATCTCGGTGCTGTCGGTGCTGCTCGCCCTCCTCGTCGGCGCGGTCATGATCGCGTTCACCGATGAGCGGGTGCAGGCCGCGAGCGGGTACTTCTTCGCTCGCCCCGGCGACACCTTCGTCGCGATCTGGGAGTCGGTCTCGGGCGCCTACTCCGCGCTCTTCCAGGGCTCGATCTACAACTTCCGGCGCGACACCTTCGCCGCCGGCATCCGCCCCCTGACCGAGACGCTCACCTTCGCCACGCCGCTCATCGCGGGTGGCCTCGGCGTCGGCCTCGCGTTCCGCGTCGGCATGTTCAACATCGGCGGCCGCGGCCAGATGCTCATCGCAGCATCCGTCGCCGGTTGGATCGGCTTCGCCGTCGACCTGCCGATGGGGCTGCACATGCTCGTCGCCCTCGTCGGCGGCCTGCTCGGCGGCGCGCTCTGGGCCGGCATCGCCGGCCTCCTGAAGGCGCGCACGGGCGCGCACGAGGTGATCGTCACGATCATGCTGAACTACGTGGCCTTCTACCTGGTCTCGTGGATGCTGCGCACCCCGGGCCTCCTGCAGGCGCCGGGCTCCTCGAACCCGAAGACGCCGGCGATGAAGGAGACGGCGATCTTCCCGCAGCTGCTCGGACCGCAGTACAACCTGCACTTCGGCTTCATCCTGGTGATCGCGGCGACGATCCTCGTGTGGTGGATCCTCTCCCGCTCGAGCCTCGGCTTCAAGTTCCGCGCCGTCGGCGAGAACCCGAACGCGGCGCGCGTCGCGGGCATCAACGTCTCCTCGATGTACGTCTACGCGATGCTCATCGCGGGTGCGCTGCTCGGCCTCGCGGGAGTGAGCCAGGTGCTCGGCACCGTGACGACCGGCTTCACGGCCGGCATCGACGCCGGCATCGGCTTCGACGCCATCACCGTGGCGCTGCTCGGCCGTTCGACGCCGTGGGGCATCTTCGTCGCCGGCATCCTGTTCGGCGCATTCAAGGCGGGCGGCTTCTCCATGCAGGCAGCCGAGGGCGTGCCGGTCGAGATCGTGCTCGTGGTGCAGTCGCTCATCGTGCTCTTCATCGCGGCGCCGCCGCTCGTGCGCACGATCTTCCGCCTGCCCGACCCGAAGGCCGGTCCGAAGCGACCGCGACCCATCGTCACGAAGGAGGTCGACGCGAAATGAGCACGACCGCAGAGCACCACCGCACGGCGCCGCAGCCCGAAGCGCTCGACACGACCGTCGTGACGAGCTGGAAGGCCCCGATCGCCTTCGCCGTGTTCACGCTCGCCGCGCTCGCCCTCGCGGTGTTCGCGCCGCGCGAGGGCGTCACGAAGTTCCGACTCTCCTCGCCCACCGATGCGGTGCAGCTCCCAGAGGTCACCGTGCCGACGATGCCGGCGCTCTGGACCGTCGTGGTGCTCCTCGCCGCCGTGACCGCCTATTCGGCCTGGCTCGTCGCCTCGAAGAAGCGCGTGCCCCTCTGGACGATCGTGGTCTTCGCGATCCTCTTCATGTTCGGCTTCCTCACCTGGGCGGCGGCCGGTGCATCGCTGCCGATGATCGGCCTGCTGTTCGGTTCGCTGAGCCTCGCCGTGCCGCTCATCTTCGGTTCGCTTGCCGGCGTGCTCGGCGAGCGGGTCGGCGTGATCAACATCGCGATCGAGGGCCAGCTCCTCGCCGGTGCCTTCACGGCGGCCGTCGTGGCCTCCATCACCGGTCAGCCGTGGTTCGGGCTCATCGCCGCCATGGTCGCGGGCATGCTCGTGGCGTTCGTGCTCGCCGCCTTCGCGATCAAGTACTTCGTCGATCAGGTCATCGTCGGTGTCGTGCTCAACGTGCTCGTCACGGGCCTCACGAGCTTCTTCTTCTCGCAGGTGCTCGCACCGAACGCGGCCCTGCTGAACACCCCGCCGCGCTTCGACCGCTGGCCGATCCCGGTGCTCGGCGACATCCCGATCATCGGACCGGTCTTCTTCCGGCAGACCGTCGTCGTCTACCTCATGTACATCGCGGTCGCCGTCGTCTACGTCGGGCTGTTCCACACGAAGTGGGGCCTCCGGCTCCGCGCGGTGGGCGAGCACCCGCAGGCCGCCGACACGGTGGGCATCAACGTCAATCGCACGCGGTTCTGGAACGTCGCCCTCGCCGGCGCGATCGCCGGCCTCGGCGGCACGTTCTTCACGATCGGCTCCGGCATCGCCTTCAACAAGGAGATGACCGCCGGCGCGGGCTTCATCGCCCTCGCTGCCGTCATCTTCGGCCAATGGGATCCGATCAAGGCGACGCTCGCCGCGCTGCTCTTCGGCTTCGCGTCGAACCTGCAGAACACGCTCTCGGTCATCGGCTCGCCGGTGCCCAGCGAGTTCATGCTCATGCTGCCCTACGTCGTCACGATCTTCGCGGTGGCGGGACTCGTGGGCAAGGTCAGAGGTCCGGCAGCCGCCGGCAAGCCGTACATCAAATCCTGATCGGGCGCGTCGAGCGCCCGCAACCGACATCCTGGAACGGGGGAGCACCATGACCGCAACGGATGCGATCGACTGGAACGAGCTCCGCGGGCGTGCCCGCGAGGCGATGGCGAAGGCGTACGTGCCGTACTCCGAGTTCCCCGTCGGTGCCGCGGCGATCGTCGACGACGGGCGCATCGTGAGCGGCTGCAACGTCGAGAACGCCTCGTACGGCGTGACGCTCTGCGCGGAGTGCTCGCTCGTCTCGGCGCTCGTGATGTCGGGCGGCGGCAAGCTCGTCGCGTTCGCCTGCGTCGACGGCCACGGTGCCGCCCTCATGCCGTGCGGGCGGTGCCGCCAACTGCTGTACGAGCACTCGGCCGAGGGCATGCTGCTCGACACGGTGTCGGGAATCAAGACCATCGACGAGGTGCTGCCCGACGCGTTCGGTCCGCGGCAGCTCGCCGAATTCAGAGGAGTGAAGTCATGAGCACGGTCGAACCGTTCGACGCCGTCGACCTGATCCGCGCGAAGCGCGACGGGCACGAACTCGAGACCCCCGAGATCGACTGGCTCGTCGACGCCTACACGCGGGGCTACGTGGCCGACGAGCAGATGTCGGCCATGACGATGGCGATCTTCCTCAACGGCATGACGCGACGCGAGATCCGCGACCTCACGATGGCGATGATCGCGAGCGGCGAGCGCATGGACTTCTCGGGGCTCGGGAAGCCCACGAGCGACAAGCACTCGACCGGCGGCGTCGGCGACAAGATCACGCTTCCGCTGATGCCCCTCGTCGCGACGTTCGGCGTTGCGGTTCCGCAGCTCTCGGGCCGCGGACTCGGGCACACGGGCGGCACGCTCGACAAGCTCGAGTCGATTCCCGGTTGGCGCGCCGACCTCACCAACGACGAGATGTTCGCACAGCTCCGCGACGTCGGCGGGGTCATCTGCGCGGCCGGCGCCGGCCTCGCTCCGGCTGACAAGAAGCTCTACGCCCTCCGCGACATCACGGGCACGGTCGAGGCGATCCCGCTGATCGCGTCGTCGATCATGTCGAAGAAGATCGCCGAGGGCACCGGTGCGCTCGTGCTCGACGTCAAGTTCGGCTCGGGGGCGTTCCTCACCGACATCGACCGCTCGCGGGAGCTCGCCCGCACCATGGTCGAGCTCGGTGAAGACGCCGGAGTGGCGACCTCCGCGCTCATCACGAACATGAACGTGCCGCTCGGCCTCACGATCGGCAACGCCAACGAGGTGCGCGAGTCGGTCGAGGTGCTCGCCGGCGGCGGTCCGTCGGATGTCCGTGAACTCACGATCGCCCTCGCTCGGGAGATGCTCGCCCTCGCCGGGCAGCCCGACGCCGACGTGGAGGCCGCACTCGACGACGGCCGGGCCATGGACACGTGGCGACGCGCCATCCGCGCCCAGGGCGGCGACCCCGATGCGGCACTGCCGGTGGCGCGCGAACAGCACGTCGTGACCGCCGAGCGCGACGGCGTGCTCGTGGAGCAGCAGGCCCTGCCGTTCGGCATCGCCGCCTGGCGCCTCGGCGCGGGGCGCGCGCGCAAGCAGGATCCGGTGCAGCACGCCGCCGGCATCGAGCTGCACGCCAAGCCCGGCGACGCCGTGCGCGCGGGCGAGCCGCTGTTCACCCTGCACGCCGACGAGCCCGCCCGGTTCGCACGGGCTCTCGACGCCGTCGAGGGCGCATGGCGCATCGGGGACGAGGGGGATCCGATCCACGACGGCGGGCCCCTGATCGCCGACCGCATCGGGCGCTGACGGGAGCGGCGGCGGTCGCTGCGCCCGCAGTGCGGCGCAGCGGCGCGCACCGCGGTCGCCTCCGCGCGCACGTGCATACGCGACCGTGTGCGTCACCCGCATGACGGGTTGCTTCGAGATTGCCGAGACTTCGCGGGCACCCTGTCGCTATCGTTGACTCGTGAACACGATTCCGACGGAGTACCGCCTCGAAGGCGACGGCACGAACATCCAGGCCCTGCCGAAGATCTCGCTGCATGACCACCTCGATGGCGGACTGCGTCCGCAGACCCTGATCGAGCTCGCCGACGAGATCGGTCACGAGGTGCCCTCGACCGACGCCGAGGGCCTCGCCCAGTGGTTCGCCGAGCAGTCGAACTCCGGGTCGCTCGTGGAGTACCTGAAGACCTTCGACCTCACGACGGCCGTGATGCAGACTCGCGACGGGCTGGCCCGCGTCGCCCGTGAGTTCGTGCAGGATCTCGCGGCCGACGGCGTCATCTACGGCGAGATCCGCTGGGCTCCCGAGCAGCACCTCACGCGCGGTCTCAGCCTCGACGAGACCGTCGAGGCGGTGCAGTCGGGCATCGAGCAGGGCATCGACGACGTGCGCGGGCAGGGCCGCGGCATCCGCGTCGGCCAGCTCGTCACCGCCATGCGTCACGCCGATCGCGGTCTCGAGATCGCGGAGCTCGCCGTCCGGCACCGCGACCGCGGCGTCGTCGGGTTCGACATCGCCGGTGCCGAGGCCGGCTTCCTGCCGAGCCGTCACCGCACGGCCTTCGACTACCTCGCGAGCCAGTACCTGCCGGTCACCGTGCACGCCGGCGAGGCCGACGGGCTCGAATCCATCCGCAGCGCCCTCTTCGACGGGCGTGCCCTGCGGCTCGGTCACGGCGTGCGCATCGCCGAAGACCTCATCATCGATCGTCAGGACGACGAGAACACCTACGTCTCCCTCGGCCCGATCGCCCAGTGGGTGCGAGACCGCGAGATCGCCCTCGAGACGAGCCCGTCGTCGAACCTCCAGACCGGCGCGATCGCGGCATGGGGCGACGAGCTCATCGATCACCCCTTCGACCTGCTGTACCAGCTCGGCTTCCGCGTGACCGTGAACACCGACAACCGACTCCAGTCGGGCACGACGCTCACGCGCGAACTCGCACTGCTCAGCGATGCGTTCGGCTACGACCTCGACGACTTCGAGACGTTCCAGCTGAATGCGGCGGCGGCGGCCTTCCTGCCGCTCGACGACCGCGAAGAGCTGGCCGAGCAGATCCAGAACGGCTTCGACGACGCCTGACGAACGGATGCCGCCGAGCACCCGCCTGCATCACCCGAACGGACCCCGATGACCCTCCCGCCGCTCCCCGACGAAGCGATCGTGCTCAGGGCGCATGTCGACGACTGGCGCGCCGCCGTGCGTGAGGCGGGCCGCGCACTCGTGCGCTCTGGCTCGACCCGGTCGGAGTACGCCGACCGGATGATCGCGGTCATCGAGGAGTTCGGCGCCTACGTCGTCATCGCACCCGGACTCGCGCTCGCGCACGCCAGGCCCGGGCCCGACGTGCGCCGCGAGGGGCTCGCCGTGGTGACGCTTGCGGAGCCGGTGCCTTTCGGACACCCGCACAACGATCCCGTGCGCGTCGTGGTCGGCCTCGCCGTGTCGAACGCCGAGGAGCACGTCGCCTCCGTCGCACGGCTCGCGAACGCGTTCAACGACAGCGGCATCGTCGGTCGAATGGCTCGGGCCGAGTCGGCCGACGAGCTGCGCGCGCTGCTCGGCTTCGACGGGGAGGCGGAGGCGTGAAGATCATCGCCGTCTGCGGACTGGGCATCGGCACGTCCGCGATCCTGAAGGTCAATGCCGAGCGCGCACTCGATCGCTTGGGCCTCACGGCCGACGTCGATGCCAGCGACCTCGCCGGCATCGCCGTCGCGGCGGCCGACGCGCAGGTGATCCTGACGTCGACGGAGCTCGGCGATGCGGTGCGCGCCGCGATCGGCCGAAGCTTCGCCGAGATCGTCGAGGTGTCGAACTACTTCGATGTCGAGGAGATCAGCGCGAAGCTCGAGACGTCGCTCGGCTGATCCGCTCGGCCACCGGCGCAGGTGCCGGCACCGGCCGACCCGGCACCGGCCCTGACGGGCCCTGCGACGGCTACGCCACGAGTTCCCGCATGCCGGCATCGAGGGCCGACACGGCGGCGGATGCCGCAGCGCGACGCTCGGCCACCGTGCCCGTCTCGGACACCGCGTCGATGTAGACCTTGAGCTTCGGCTCGGTGCCGCTCGGTCGCACCATGACCCGGCCGCCGCCCTCGAGGACGATGCGCAGCACGTCGGACGGCGGCAGCTCGCCGAAGCCGTCGGCGAGGTCTTCGATGCGTTCGACCCGGATGCCGCCGACCGACGCCGGCGGCTCTGCACGCAGCCGCGCCATGATCTCGCCGATGCGTGCGAGCTCGGTGACGCGGATGGAGATCTGCCCGGAGTCGTGGCAGCCGAACCGCTCGACGAAGTCGTCGAGGTGATCGGCGACCGTGCGCCCGTCGGCCTTCAGCTGTGCGGCCAGCGAGAGGAAGGCGAGACCCGCGGAGATGCCGTCCTTGTCGCGAACGGTGCCGGGGTTCACGAGGTAGCCGAGCGCCTCCTCGAAGCCGAAGACGAGCCCCGGCGCTCGCGAGATCCACTTGAATCCGGTGAGGGTCGCCTCGAAGTCGAGGTCGTAGGCCTTCGCGATCGCCTCGAGCCCGGGGGAGGAGACGATCGAGCACGCGAGGGCGCCGTTCGGACCCGAGTCGCCGGCGACGGAAGCGGCTCGCTCGGCGGCCTGCCAGCCGAGCACGAGCCCGACCTCGTTGCCGGAGAGCCGCCGGTACCCGGATTCGGCCGCGGCGTCGGGGATCGCGACCGCGAGCCGGTCGGCATCGGGGTCGTTCGCGATGATGAGCTCGGCGTCGACCTCGCGGGCGCGGGCGAACGAGAGGTCCATCGCGCCGGGCTCTTCGGGATTCGGGAACGAGACCGTCGGGAACGCCGCGTCGGGCTCGATCTGGGCCTCGACGAGTCGCGGCGTCTCGAAGCCCGCCGCGTCGAGCACGCTCGCCATCGTCTGCCATCCGACGCCGTGCATCGCGGTGTACACGACGCGGGGTTGCGCGGCCGGTGCGGCGGCGACCTGCGCGGTCTGGCGGATGTACTCGTCGATCACGGACTCGGAGGCGGTCTCGAACACGCCACGCGGCAGATCGGGTACGAGCCGGGTCTCGGCGACGCGTCGGATCTGGGCCGCGATCTCGGCATCCGCCGGCGCCACGATCTGCGAACCGTGGTCGTCGCCGCCGAGGTACACCTTGTAGCCGTTGTCGTTCGGCGGGTTGTGCGAGGCCGTCACCATGACGCCCGCCGACACGTCGAAGTACCGCACGGCGAACGCGAGCACGGGGGTCGGCAGCAGCCGGGGCAGCAGGATGGCCCGGACGCCGGCACCCGCCATGATCTCGGCGGTGTCGCGAGCGAAGACGGCCGAGTTCTTGCGACCGTCGTAGCCGATCACGATCGACGGGGTCTGCCCGAGCACCGCGTGCTCGACGAGGTGCGCGGCGAGGCCCGCCGCCGCCTGGGAGACGAGCACCCGGTTCATGCGGTTCGGGCCCGCCGCGATCTCACCGCGGAGGCCCGCCGTGCCGAAGGCGAGGCGCTGATCGAAGCGATCGGCGAGGTCGGCGGATGCCGCGGCGTCGCCGCCGCGCACCGCGTCGACGATCGACGTGAGCTCGGCGACCGTCTCGGGGTCGGGATCCTGGGCGATCCACGCCTCGGCGAGGGCGATGCGCTGCTGGTCGGCGTCGGTCTGCGACATCCGCTGCCCCTCAGAGCTCTGCGACGATCTTGGCGAGCAGGCTCGAGATCACCGGCTCGGCCATGCGGCCGGCCTCGATGACCTCTTCGTGGCTCAGCGGCGTCTGCTGGATGCCCGCGGCGAGGTTCGTGATGAGCGACATGCCGAGCACCTCCATGCCAGCCTGGCGGGCGGCGATGGCCTCGAGCGCCGTCGACATGCCGACGATGTGGCCGCCGATGATCTTCGCCATCTGCACCTCGGCGGGGGTCTCGTAGTGCGGCCCGCGGAACTGGCAGTAGACGCCCTCGTCGAGGGTCGGATCGATCGAGTGCGCGAGGTCGCGGAGCCGCTTGGAGTAGAGGTCGGTGAGGTCGACGAACGTCGCGCCCTCGAGCGGCGAGTCGGCCGTGAGGTTGATGTGGTCGCTGATGAGCACGGGGGTACCGGGCGTCCAGTGCTCCTTGATGCCGCCGGCGCCGTTCGTGAGGATCATGGTCTTCGCGCCCGTCGCGGCCGCGGTGCGCACCGAGTGCACGACGCGGCGCACGCCGTGGTCCTCGTAGTAGTGGGTGCGGGCGCCGATGACGAGCGCGCGCTTGCCGCTCGGCAGCAGCACCGAGCGCAAGGTGCCGACGTGGCCCTCGAGCGCGGGCTTGGAGAACCCGGGCACCTCGGTCGCGGCGATCGTGTGCGTCGTCTCGCCGATGAGCTCGGCGGCGCGGCCCCAGCCGCTGCCGAGGGTGAGGGCGATGTCGTGGTGCTCCACCCCGGTCAGTTCGGCGATGCGCTCGGCCGCGAGGGCGGCGATCGCGAACGGGTCGGCAGTGGGGTCGTCGAGCGGGTTCACAGCGTGCATCATCCCACTCTAATGAGCAGCGGATGCCGCGGCGAGGGCGTGCTCGTTTGCTGGCGTGCGCGCGGCAACTGGCAGAATATGAGCATGGCCTATGAGTTCGAGCGCACCCAACGTATTGCCGTACTCGGAGGAGGCCCTGGAGGCTATGAGGCCGCGCTCGCCGGCGCGCAGCTCGGGGCCGAGGTCACGCTCATCGAGCGCGCAGGAGTCGGCGGCGCGGCGGTGCTCACCGACGTGGTGCCGTCGAAGTCCCTCATCGCGACCGCCGAGGCGTCGAACGCGGTCAAGGAGGCCGCCGACCTCGGCGTGCAGTTCTTCGCGAAGGGCGACTCCGAGAAGGCCGTGAAGCCGAACGTCGCGATCAACCTCGCAGCCGTCAACAAGCGACTGCTCGGCCTCGCCGCCCAGCAGTCCGAAGACATGCGATCCAACCTCATCGAGGCCGGCGTGCACCTCGTGCAGGGCGAGGGGCGGCTCGACGGGCCGAACGCCGTCATCGTCTCGACCGCGAAGGGCGGCACCGACTTCGACCGCATCGAGGCCGACACGCTCGTGATCTCGGTCGGCGCCTCGCCCCGGGTGCTCTCGACCGCGGTCCCCGACGGTGAGCGCATCCTCACGTGGACCCAGCTCTACCACCTGCAGGTCGTGCCCGAGCACCTCATCGTGGTCGGCTCCGGCGTCACGGGGGCCGAGTTCGCCTCGGCGTACCGGGCCCTCGGTGCGAAGGTCACGCTCATCTCGAGCCGCGACCAGGTGCTTCCGGGTGAAGACGCCGACGCGGCATCCGTGATCGAGAAGGTCTTCAAGCGCAACGGCATGAAGGTCATGAACAAGTCGCGCGCCGAGTCCGTCGTGCGCGACGGCGACAGCGTCGTGGCGACGTTGACCGACGGGCGCGAGGTGCGCGGCAGCCACTGCCTCATGGCGGTCGGCTCGGTGCCGAACACCCTCGACCTCGGCCTCGAGGACGCGGGCGTGCAGCTCGCCGAGAGCGGCCACATCCGCGTGAACCGCGTCGCGCGCACGTCGATGCCGAACATCTACGCGGCCGGCGACTGCACCACGTTCCTGCCGCTCGCCTCCGTCGCCTCGATGCAGGGTCGCACCGCGGTGTTCCACGCGATGGGCGACGTCGTGAACCCGCCCGAGCTCCGGAACATCACCTCGAACATCTTCACCCAGCCCGAGATCGCCACGGTCGGCTGGACCGAGAAGGAGATCGAGGAGGGAGTCGTGCCGGGCGTCGTGTACAAGCTGCCGCTGTCGTCGAACCCGCGCGCCAAGATGATGGGCATCCGCGACGGATTCGTGAAGCTCTTCGCGTCGAGCGGGTCGGGGGCGATCATCGGCGGCGTCATCGTGGCGCCGAAGGCCTCCGAACTCATCTTCCCGCTCGCGCTCGCCGTCGAGCACCGGCTCACGGTCGACCAGTTCGCGGAGGCGTTCCCGGTGTATCCGTCGCTCAGTGGTTCGCTGACTGATGCAGCGCGGGCCATGCACGTCGTACGCTGAGTTGACGCAGCGCCGCGGGGGCGGCGCCGTCTCTGGGGGTAGCGATGAACCTGCGAGTGAAATCGGTCGAGTCCTCGATCGCCGACTCCCATGACGAGGAGCGGAGCCTGAAACGCTCGCTCGGCACGTGGGACCTCGCCCTCATGGGCATCGCGGTCGCGGTCGGCGCCGGCATCTTCTCGGTCGGCGCGCAGGCGGCGGCGAACTTCGCCGGGCCGAGCGTCATCATCTCGTTCGTGCTCGCGGCCATCACGTGCGGGCTCGCGATCATGTGCTACGCGGAGTTCGCCTCGACCGTCCCGGTCGCCGGCAGTGCGTACACCTTCACCTACGCGACGATGGGCGAGCTCCTCGCGTGGATCATCGGCTGGGACCTCATCCTCGAGCTCTTCACCGCCGCCGCGGTGCTCGCGAAGTACTGGGGCGTCTACCTCGGCGAGGCCCTGCTCGCCTTCGGCCTGCCGTTCCCGTCGACGTTCCAGCTCGGCGGCATCGAGGTCAGCTGGCCGGCCTTCCTCATCGTGGCGGTGTTCACGGCGCTCCTCGTCGCCGGCACGAAGCTCACGGCGCGCGTCGGCGCGGTGTTCACGATCATCAAGGTCGCGATCGTGCTCTTCGTGATCGTCGTCGGCTTCTTCTTCGTCAAGGCGGCGAACTTCACGCCGTTCATCCCCGAATCGGTGCCCAAAGAGGGCGGCGCGACGGATGTCTGGACGCAGTCGCTCTTCTCGTGGATGACCGGCGCCGCGCCCGCGCAGTACGGCGTCTTCGGCATGCTGTCCGCGGCGGCGCTCGTCTTCTTCGCGTTCATCGGCTTCGACGTCGTCGCCACGAGCGCCGAAGAGGTGCGCGACCCGCAGAAGCGGTTGCCGCGCGGCATCTTCATCGGGCTCGGCATCGTCACGCTCCTCTACGTGCTCGTCTCGATCGTCATGACGGGCATGGTCTCGTACACCGAACTCGCGGCCGAGGAGACGCCGTCGCTCGCGACCGCCTTCCGCCTCGTCGGGCAGGACTGGGCATCGGCCGTGATCTCGCTCGGAGCGCTCGCGGGCCTCACGACGGTCATCATGATCATCCTCCTCGGCCTCTCGCGCATCGTCTTCGCGCTCAGTCGAGACGGACTGCTGCCGCGTTGGCTGTCGAAGACGACCGAGCACACCAAGACGCCGGCGCGCATCCAGATCATCGCGGGCACGGTGGTGGCGTTCGTCGCCGCATTCACCGACGTCGGCCTCCTCGAGGAGATGATCAACATCGGCACGCTCTCGGCCTTCGTGCTCGTGAGCATCGGCGTCGTGGTGCTGCGTCGCACGCGGCCCGACCTGCAGCGCGGCTTCCGCGTGCCGTGGTCGCCCGTGCTGCCGATCCTCTCCGCGGCGCTCTGCGTCTGGCTCATGTTCAACCTGACGACGCTGACCTGGGTGCGCTTCCTCGTCTGGCTCGCGATCGGCATCGTCATCTACCTGCTGTACGGGCGCCGCCGCTCGCGACTCGGCCTCGAGCTGCGCGTGAGCGAGGTCGAGCTGCCGACGGTGCAGGGCGCCGAGCCGCCGAGGAGTTGACGGCGACACGGGATCGGTCGCTCCGTCGGGG
>NZ_JBHURI010000076.1:0-20928 GCF_042673425.1 Agromyces sp. NPDC056965
GATGCCGCGGCATCCGCTCGCCCGTCGGCTATGCCTGCGTCGTCGTGTCGGCTGCGAGGCGACGACGGCGCAGGGCGATCGCCGAGACGATCGCGCCGAGCGCGAGCAGCACGCCGGCCGCCCACAGCGCAGCGGATGCCTCGGCGCCCGTGCTCGCGAGGTCGCCCTCGGCGGTGCTCGCGCCTCCGCCGCCGGTACCGCTGCCGCCGGTCGGGGCGGCGTTCACCTGCACCGGCGCCCAGCCGATGAGCTGTCCGTCTGCCGCCTGCACCACGAGCCGGTGCTCGCCGGGCGCGGTGGCCGCCGGGACGACGGTCGTAAACTCGCCGACGGCGTCGGCCGTTGCTGCGCCCAGCTGGGTCGGCTCCGAGTAGAGCCACGCCCAGACCTCCGTGCCCGCCTTCTCCTCGCCGAGGCCGACGGTGAACGGCACGCCCACGGTCACGTTCGCCGGAACGGTGACGTCGCCGCGCGTGTCATCGGTCAGCTCGGCGGGGTCGACCGGCTCCGGAGCGGTGCCGGGCTCGGGGTCGACGGGTGCTTCGATGCCGGCCTCGGTGACCCATTTGCGCCCGTCGTCCCGCTTCGTCACCGTGAACTCGTCGTACACGGCGCCGACCGGCAGGTCGGTCGTCGCGGACGCGGTCTTCTCGGCGAGGTACGAGCGGTAGACGAGGGTGTCGTTCGAGACGTCGATCACCTGGTAGGTCGTGACGCCCGCTCCCCGCAGCACCTGCGTGGCGTTGTTGTTCGTCCACACGTTCTTCTCGTCGGTCTCGAGGTCGTAGTGCTTGGCGCCCGAGTTCGAGACGATGTAGACCGGTCCGTCGGTGATGCCGGGGGTCTCGGTGACGTCGTCGTTGTTGTAGCCGCGAGCGTAGGTGTGGTCGTGACCCATCATGACGAGATCGATGTCGTGCTTCTCGAAGATCGGCACCCAGTACTCGCGCAGCACGGGCTCGTCGCGCCCCTCCGACGCCGAGTAGACGGGCTGGTGGAACGTCACGACGTTCCACTTCGACGGGCTCGACTCGAGCACGTAGTCGAGCCAGGCCGCCTGGAACTCGGTCCAGAGCCGGGCGACCTTCGTCGACGGGCAGTCGGCGCCCGCGCAGCCGGGCAGCACATCGGGCGTGAGGAAGGTCGTGTCGCGGGTCGCGTTCAGCGTGATGAAGCGCAGGTCCTGGTAGTCGGTGAAGTACACGGTCTCGGCCGCGAACTGGGTCCAGTGCTCGAAGTACGCGGCGTACTGCTTCGCGACATCCGTGTCGCCGACGGCGAGGTCGGCGAGGTCGCCCGTGGTCGCCGTGGTCGGGTTGTTGTGCGGGTACTCGAAGTTCGCCTTCCACGACTTCAGCAGCTTGTCGCCCGAGTACTCGTGGTTGCCGGGGGCGGCCATGACGTTCGTGGTCGCCGCCGAGGTCTCCATGCCCTTGAACCAGTTGAGCCACTCGGTCTCGTTGCTGCCGGTGTTGATGAGGTCGCCGGCGTGCACCGACCCGATCGAGTCGGGCGCCGTGGCCTCGGCCTGCCGCACGACCGACGGCCACGTGGTGTCGAGGCCGATCTGCGCGTCGCCGTAGTAGACGAACTGGAAGTCGCTGTCGTTCGGGTCGGCCGTCGTGAACTCGTGCCACTCGCTCCAGGCCCCCTCGAGCCCGACTCGGTAGGAGTACGCGGTCGCCGGAGCGAGCGCGTCCACGGTCGCCGAGAAGTGCTGCTTCGGGTTGCCGTTGACGGTGCCGGCCGAGTAGGCGTCGACGGTGCGGATGTCGCCGCCCGCCGCCGGGCGGATCTGCACCTGGCCGCTCGTGTGCGAGACGTCGCCCGCGAGCCACGAGAACGACTGCGAGGTCGTCGGCGTCTCGGTCGGCGTCATGATCACGCGCGTCGGCGGCACCGCGACCGGCACGCCGGGCTCGCTCGCCGGCAGCAGCCGGAGGGAGGTCATGTCGAGGTAGATGTCCGAGCTCGTCGCACGATCCTGGTAGAGCGCGATCGCCACGGTGTTCGTACCGTCGACGAGCACGTCGCCGTCGACCTCGAAGTGGCCGGGTGCCGGGTCGGAGGCGCCCGATCCGGCGTACTCCACGTTGGTCGTCTCGGTCACGCGGTCGGCGTCGAAGCCGGCGACGCGTTCGCCGTTGATCCAGACCACCGCGCCGTCGTCGTAGACGAGGTCGCCCACGACCCCGCCCACCTCGTCGGAGACGCCGGCCGCGAGATCGAAGGTCGTGCGGAAGAAGAAGGTCGGCACGTCGGGTGCCGCCGTGCCGTCGAGGTACTGGTTCAGCAGCGTCTTCGGCGTCTGCGGGCCGACGGGCGCGAGCTTGCCGCCCTTGGCGCCGAAGCTGCCCTGCGCCGACTTCCAGGCGCTGTCGTCGAATCCCGTCGTGGTCCAGACGCGGAGCGGCGTCGCGCCGCGCGCGGGGTCGCTGCCGTCATCGAGGTACTTCCAGGTGGTCGCGCCGGTCGAGATCACCGGGTCGGTGGGCACATCGCTGGCGGCGAGCGCCGGGGCGGGCGCCGCGAGCACGCCGGCGAGCATGGCGAGCAGCGCGGTCGACACCGCACCCCGCCTCCCCCAGCGCGTCGCGTTCTTCGTCGTGGTCATGTGATTCCTTCGTTGCGGGGTCGGTGCGGGCACGCTCGCGCGCGGCCCTCGTTCGCCGGTTCGGCGGTCGAGGGTCGCGCGTCGAGTCCCTCCGTCATGCAATCGGGCACGGATGTCCCGGAGCTGGCCTCGAGGCGACCGGGAGGTGAACCGAGTGCGCCGGCAGGCTTGTCGCCCGCGAGCCGTATCCTGAACCGGTGGAGCTGACCTTCGCGGGCGAGATCTGGTTCTGGCGCGGTCCGGCGCCGTGGCACTTCGTGACGGTGCCCGACGACGAGAGCGCCGCCATCGAGGCCATCGGCGCGATCGTGACCTACGGCTGGGGCATGATCCCGGTCACCGTGCAGATCGGCGGCAGCGAGTGGGCCACCTCGCTGTGGCCGAAGGACGGCGGGTACATCGTGCCGGTCAAGGCGTGGGTGCGTGCCGCCGAGCGACTCGAGGTCGGCGACGCGGTCGAGGTGCGGGTGACCATCGCCGTTCGCCCGCCCGCGTGACCGCGGGGCTCAGCCCGCGGCCACGACCGAATCGGGCAGCTCGGACGCGTCGGAGCCCAGGAATCCGTCGACCGCCGCGGTGAACGCCGCGGCGTCGTCGAGCCACGGGAAGTGGCCGGCTTCGCGCTGCACCACGAGTTCGGCGCCGGGCAGCAGCGCCGCCATCTCGGCGACCATCGCGGGCGGCGAGTTGAGGTCGGTCTCGCCCGCGACGAGCAGCGCGCGACCCGCGAAGTCGGCGAGCGCCGCCCTGGTGGCCACCGGATCGAACGCTCCGTCGGCGGCGAAGACCGCGGCCGCCTCATCGTTGCGACCGCGCTCGTCGTCGGCTCGATGCGCCTGCGCCGCAGCGTCCCATCGCCCGTAGATGAACGGGTCGATCGCCTGCCAGTCTTCACCGTCGCCGGCCACGATGGCCTCCAGCGCGGCGAACGCGTCGGCGAACCACGGCTCCGCCGACCTGAGCCGCGCGACCGAGAGGCGCATCTCGGCGGTCACGGTCAGGTCGAGTGCGGCAGCGCTCGGGGTGACGAGCACGAGCCGATCGATCTGCTGCGGGTACCGGGCCGCGTACATGACGGCGATGTTGGTGCCGGCCGAGTGGGCGAGCACGTCGAGCCGGTCGAAGGCGAGGTGCTCGCGGAGTGCCTCGAGATCGTCGACGAGTCGATCGCACCGATACGACGACAGGTCGGACGGTACGCCGGAGGCTCCCGTGCCCCGAGGGTCGAACAGGATCAGGCGCCGGTGCGCGGAGAGCCCGCCGAGGTCGCCCAGATAGCGGGAGTCGTGCATGGGGCCCCCGGGAACGCAGACGAGCGGTCGCGCCGCCCCGTCTCCGTGCTCGTGGAAGGCGAGTTCGGTTCCGTCGAACGCTGCGAAGGTGGGCATCCGTTCGATACTCGCAGCTCCCGGCGTCGCCCGGAGGAGTTCTCCACAGGCCGCGGGCTCGCTACCGGGCAGCGTCGCCGTCGGCTTCGCGCTTCAGGCGATCGAGCTCCGCACGGCGCTGGTAGTACTCGATCTCGCGGTCGAGGTCGGCGAGCTGCTGCTCGGTCGTGCTCGGCTGCGGCACCGGCGGCAGCTGCGAGCGCGACCCCTGGGCGCCCCGCTGCGCGAGGAGCGAGCCGATGCCCTCTGACGCGGCGGCCCCGCCGTACTCCCGGCCGAGCAGGAACCACAGCAGCGTGCCGATGAGCGGCAGGAGGATGACGAGGAGGATCCAGCCGAACTTCGGCAGGTGCCGCACCTGCCAGTCGTCGCGCATGATGATGTCGATCAACGCGATCACCATCGCGGCGAGCAGGATCACGGGGAAGACGGCGAGCATGGCCGACAGCCTAGGGGCGACGACGCCTCGAAGGCGAGGCCCGACGCAGAACTCCGCCCATCTCGGCGAGCTGCGCGCACGGCCCAACCTGAGAGAAAGCCAAGAGTCCTTACTTTCAGCGTCATGACCGTATCGATGCGACATCTCTTCCAGTGAGGCGGAACCCGTCGTCTCGAATCCTTCGATCCCCCCGGAGACCCGTGAACACCCGAACTTCCGCGCGCCTGCGCGCCCGCTCCCCCCTGCGCTCGGTCGTCGCCGCGGCCGCCGCGACCGGTCTGGCCCTCGCCGGCGCGGTCGCACTCGCTGCCGCGCCGGCCTCGGCCGCCCCGGCCTCAGCCGCCACCGCTGCACCGACCGCGGCCGCGGCGGCCCCCGCGCCGTACTGCCCGCCGCCCGGCGAGATGCCGGGCATCGGCAACGTGCCGGCCTACACCGACTCGAACGTCGCGGTCTTCGCGGGCGGCGACTACCTCGCGACCGGCAGCTCCGCCGAATCCGAGGGGCTCCTGCTCGTGCACGGCGACGCCGTGTTCGACAAGGCGAACGGCGGCGTGTTCAACGTCGGCACCGTCGGCGTCGGCTCGGGCATCGTGCCCCCGGGCGGCTCGACCATGCTCGCGGTCGGCGGCGACATCACGGTGCGCCCGACCACGAGCGTGCATGTCGGAGCGAACCTCGACGGCGGCGGCGCGGTCGCCGCTGGCGGATCGGCCACCGGCAGTTTCGACACGAACGGCGCCACCCTCACGCTCGACCTCGGACGGGCCGCCGCGATGGCCCCGAACGCGGACTTCCAGTCGGTCGTCACCGACACCGCCACGACCCTCGGCGCGCTCCCCGCGACGGGCACGACCTCGATCGCGTTCGGGCGTGCGACCTTCACGGGCACTCCCGGCGAGGCGATGCAGGTCTTCGACGTCGACGGTGCCGCGCTGGCGTCGATCGTCGAGGTCTCCTTCGAGGGCATCCCGGCAGGCGTCCCGATCCTCGTCAACGTCTCGGGCGGCACCGTCTCGTTCGCGCCGAACTACTTCCTGCTGAACGGCGAGCGGGTCGACGCCTTCTCGAGCCCGAACTTCGGCAACGCGGCGTCCCGCATCCTCTGGAACGTCACCGATGCCACGTCGCTGCTGCTCGGCGGCTCGAGCCAGTTCATGGGGTCGGTGCTCGCACCCACCGCGACCACCGAGGTCACGGCGAGCACGAACGGCCGGCTCCACGTCGGAGGCGACCTGCGCTACTCGGGGGTCGGCAACGAGCACCACAACTACCCCTGGACCGGCGGCGGTTCGCTCGGCTGCGGCGGCGGCTTCAGCGCCGCGAAGCTCGTGACCGGCGGCGGTGCGTCGATGGTGCCGGCCGACACGATCTTCACCCTCGCCTACGAGTACGAGCTCGCCGGGGGCCCGGTCGCCGGCACGCTGGCACTGCGCGCCGACGGCACCGTCGCGAACGGACCGCAGGGCCTCCCCGCCGGAACGGTCGTGCGCCTCAGCGAGGTCGACCTGCCGGCAGTTCCGGGTGTGGAGTGGGGCGCAGCGACGATCAGCCCCGACGTCGTCACCATCGCCTCCGGCGAGGTCGTGCACGTCACGGTCACCAACACGGCGAACTCCAACTCGCCGAGCGCGGTCGGCGGCTTCTCGGTCGCGAAGGCGCTCGGCGGCGAGGCATCCGCCCTCGTTCCCGATGACACCGAGTACACCGTGCAGTACCGGTACGAACTCGACGGCGAGTCGGTCACCGGCAAGCTGACCGTGCGCGCCGACGGCGTCGCGGTCGACGGCCCGCAGGGCCTGCCCGTCGGCACCGTCGTCGAGTTCACCGAGATCGACCTGCCCGAGATCGACGGCGTCGAGTGGGGCACTCCCGTGTTCAGCCCCGAGACGGTGACGGTCGCCGACGGTGCTTCGGCCCGCGTGACGGTCACCAACACGGCGACGGATGCCCCGGTCGTGCCGACCCCGATCGGCCCCGCTCCCGGAACGCCGGGCAGCGAGACGGGACTCGCGAGCACCGGCGTGCAGGCCATCGTGCCGGTGCTCGTCGCGGCGATCCTCGTCGCGGCCGGCGTCACGGCCCTGGTCGTGCGACGCCGACGCACCGCCTGATCCCCCACGGATGCCTCGGGGCTCGTCGGCCCCGAGGCTTCCGCCCTCGCCGTCGCGAGGAGTCGGAATCGCTCAGCGCGCGATGAGCCCCGCGACCTCGCCGACGCCGCGCATGAACCCCTCGAGGTCGGGCTCGTCGGAGGTCGGCTGCAGCACGACCGCGTCGACTCCCGCGGCGAAGAACCGCTCGGCGACCGCGGCGACCTCCGCAATGTCGCCCACCGCGGCGGTGCGCTGGTCTTCGGGCATGTTCCACTGCGTGAGTTCGTGCGCGACGCGCGTCTCGGCCTCGCCGCCGCCGAACGCCGCCATGAGGTAGACGACCGCTTCGCTGCGCCCGTCGCGGCCCGCAGCTGCGCGGCCGGCCGCGATCGCGGCGACGGCCTCGGCAGCGCGCTCGGCCGTGGTGCCTCCGGTGAGCACGGTGCCGTCGGCGACCTCGCCGGTGAGGTGCAGGGTCTTCGGCCCCTCGCCCGCCGCGTAGACGAGCGGCATCTCGGCCGGCGGCCAGTCGAGCTTCACCCGGTCGAGCTTGACGTAGCGGCCGTCGGCGGAGACCTCCTCGCCGGCGAGCAGCTGCCGCAGCGCCGGCACATACTCGCGCATGAGCGTGAGCGGCGACGCCACGCGGCTGCCGGTCTGCGCCATCCAGCGCTGCACGCCGTGGCCGACGCCCGGCAGCAGGCGACCGGGGAACATGCGCGCGAGCGTCGCGATCTCCATGGCGGTGACCGCCACGTTGCGGAGCGGCATCGGTGCGACGCCGACGCCCACGCGGAGTCGCTCGGTCCAGGCGAGCGCAGCAGCGGCCGACGCGAACGCCGACTGCTGGAAGCAGTCCTCCCACAGCCAGAGCTCGGGCACTCCCCCGGCCTCGGCCGCCTCGACGGCCGAACGCAGCCGCTCGGGTGGGAATGCGGGCTGGAAGATCGCTCCGATTCGTCGCATGCCCTCACTCTGGCAGCACCCGCCGACGCCAGCATCCGCCGACGCCACGAGCCGCACTCCGCGCATCGGGCATGATGGGCGCATGAGCGAATCCGCACCGACCACCGCCCAGGGCTCGACGACGAACTTCCGCCTCCTCGGGGTGATCTCGTTCGTCATCGGCGCCGGCGCCGTGCTCGTGACCCGATTGCTCGGACTCGCCGCGCCGCTGCTGATCAGCACCGGGCTGCCGGCGGCGTACGAGCTCATCAGCGGATTGGGGCTGCTCGCCAACGTGCTCTCGCTCGTGCTCGGAATCGCGGCACTGGTGCTCGGCGCGCTCGTGCTCCTGCGTCGCGGCGCGCCGAAGGGCTTCGCGGCCGCGGGCGCGGCCCTCGGCGGCGCCGAGGTGCTGAGCGCGTTCATCGGGTTCGGCCAGGCCGCGTACTACTCGTTCCTCTGATCGACGCGTTCGCCTGACCTTTCGGCCCACATCGAAACACTGGCGAGCGGATGCCCCGGCACCCGAGTCTGTTCGAGGGGATGCCGGGTGGCATCCGTGAGGGGAACGGAACCAGATGTCATTCCAGGCCTACCTCGACAACATCGAGCAGAAGACCGGGCTCACGCCGCGGCAGTTCGTCGAGCTCGCGACCGAGAAGGGCTTCGGCGAGGGCACGAAGGCGACCCCCATCGTCGCGTGGCTGAAGGAGGACTACGGCCTCGGGCAGGGGCACGCGATGGCGCTCGTGCACGTCATCACGAAGGGTCCGCAGATCAGCACCAAGCACGTCGGCACCGACGGCGCGCACCGCGACGCCACCGACACGCTCTGGCTCGACGGGGCGGCGACGAACCCCAACGGGTAGCCGGCGTACGCGACCCGGTGGCGCGCGCCCGGGGCCTACAGGTCGTCGGGTTCGACGATGCGATCGTGGTTCCACGGCTCCGCCCAGCGGAGTTCATCGAACATGCGCGAGAGCACGAGCGCGGTGAACCCCCACACGATGCGGCCACTCACGGTGAAGGCCGGCGATCGATACGCGCGGCCGCTGAAGACATGCTCGGTGTTCGCCCGGTTCGCCCGGTCGAGCATCTCGCCGACCGGCACCCGGAACACCTCGACCGACTCGTCGTGATCGACGGCGGCCACCTCCGACGGGCGCGTCCACCACGCGGGCACGGGCGTGACGAGGTGGTTGCTCACGGGCACCGGCATCGGCGGCAGCGTGCCGAGCGGTTCGATGCCGTCGACGTCGACCCCGGTCTCCTCGCGGGCCTCGCGCACCGCGCCGGCCACCGGCCCGGCGTCGGATGCCTCGAGCCGGCCGCCCGGGAAGGCGATCTGCCCGGCGTGGCTGCCGAGGGTCGCCGCACGGCGCAGCAGCAGCACGTCGAGATCGCGCGGCACCGTTCCCCCGGTGTCGCTCGGCACCGCGTCGAGCACCCCGAAGAGCACGAGCACGGCGGCCGGTCGGAGGGCCGAGACATCCGCTCGGTTCTTCGGCAGCTCGGGGTGCCACTCGAGGCCGCGCTCGCACAGGGCGATGAGCTCGGCACGTGCATCGGCGGCTACGGGCATGACCCCACCCTACGGGCCGCCGACGTCAGCGCCGCGGCTCGGCGGTCGACCAGATCGCCAGCGCCACGAGCAACGGCTGGAAGAGCAGGCGGATGCCGCGCGCCCGATCGGAATCGAGGCCGAATGCGGCCCGCTTCCCGGTGAACTGCGCGATGTTGCCCGGGAACACCGCGACGAAGAACGTCGCGACGATCCAGCCGATGCGCCGTCGCTCGCGGGGCAGCGCGACGAGCGCCGCGCCGAGCCCGATCTCGACGGCGCCCGATGCCACGACGACGCCATCGGCGTCCATCGGCACCCACGACGGCACTTGCGACCGGAATTCCTTGCGCGCCCAGAAGAGATGGCTCACCCCGGCGAAGACCAGACCCGCGGCGAGCGCGATTCGCGCGATCGTGCGGGGCGTGGTGCTCGTGGGAACGTCGCTGCGTGCCATGTCCGCCTCCGGCCCGATGTGTACGCCCACCCTACGGCGTCGCTAGACGGTCGAGGCCCCCTGCTCGGCCCGCCGCCGCTTCCGCTCCGTGGCGTCGTCGCGTGCGAAGACGACGATCACCGCGATCAGGAGCCCCCAGAGCACGAACTGCGTGGTCGCGATGACGGGAGTGGAGTCGAAGCTCGACGCGTGGCCGCTCGCGGCATCCGTTCCGCCCGCTTGCGCGTAGAGCGAGAAGTCGGTGAGCGCGTGCACGGCGATCGGCACCCACAGGGTGCCCGTCGCGCGGAAGGCGGCGTAGTACAGCGCGCCGTCGACGGCGGTCGCTCCCACCTGGAACGCGATGGTGCCGGCGGGCACGCCGTGCAGCATGCTGCCGAGCGAGTGGCTGAGCCCGAACAGCAGCGAGGTGACGAGCAGCGCGACGAGCTCGCCGTGGTGCGAGCGGAGGCTCACGCGCAGGATGCCGCGATAGAAGAGCTCTTCGCCGAGGCCGATCATCGCGCACCCGACGAGGAGCAGCAGCACGAACCAGCCGGAGCGCTCGCCCCATGGCATTCCGACGAGCCCGAGCAGGGGGTTGATGAGCAGGAGCAGCGGGATCGCGAGCATCCAGAGCCGACGCGGCGGCGAGGCGTACTCGGCCTGCTGCGACCAGATGTCGCCCCACCAGCCCGACAGCCTGGCGAACGCGAGCCCCGCGGCGATCGCGATCGGCAGCGGCACGAGGTGCGACAGCGCGAACTCGCCCTCGACCGAAGCGGGCTGCACGAGCAGGTCGAGGAGGTTCGCGAGGCCGGCCGCGAGCAGCACGTAGACCACCACGGCGACGAGGCCGACCCAGAAGGTGCGACGAATGCGATCGCCCGTCGTCGATGCGGGAGCCGGGGAGGGTCGGATCATCGTCAGGCCGCGACCGCGCCGGCGGTGACCATCGCGACGGTGATGAGCACCCAGTCGTTGATGATGTGCGCGCCCGCGGAGACCCACAGGTTCTTCGTGCGGATGAACGCGAGCGTGAGCGCGATGCGGGCCGAGCCGATCACGATGATCGCCTGCGCCCAGTTCCAGTCGTAGGTCGGCAGGTGCGCAGCACCGAACCAGACCGCCGAGATGATCCAGGCGAGCACGATCGCCGTCTTGCGCGAGACGCCCGCCTTCGTGAAGAGGAAGTACATGAGGGCGAGGAACGGCAGCACGACGAAGAGCTCTTCACCGACGAGTTGGATGCCGCTGCCCACGTAGAGCGCGACCGTGTCGACGACGCCGCCCGATCCCGCGTCCTCGATGACGGAGTTCGGCGCCATCTGGAAGAGCAGTGACACGAGGCCGCCCACCACGGCGGTGATCGCGATGTTGAGCGCGGCGAAGAAGAACATGGCGCCGACGTCGGCGAGACGCACCCGGCGGAAGATCGCCGTCCAGGCCCGGCCGGCGACGAGGGCGAGCACCGCGAGGGGAATCGCGACGAAGAGCGCTCGCGGCAGCAGCGCGCCGAGGTTGTCGGCCGTCGGGATGAAGAGCAGCGCGGCGAAGCCCGCCGCGACCGCGAGCCACACGATGATCCACTTGACCGCCGAGAGCTCGACCGGCACCCCGTTGTAGTACGGGAAGTCGGCACCGTCGCGGCGCTCGATCAGGCGGCCGAAGCGGTCGGTCCCAGCGAGCGGGCGCAGGTTGCCGGTGGAGGTGAAGCTCTCGGTCGTCATGCGGCAATTCTGACAGAGCGCTGGCGGCGGGCAGGGCCTCGGCGCGGCGAGCGCCCGACCCTCGAGAGGAGGGCCGGGCGCTCACTGCGGGGCTCGGTGCGAGCCGGGACTCAGCCCTTGCCCGGGCGCGTCGCCTCGATCGGGAAGCTCCACGCGTTCACCCCGTCACCGGCCGCCGCATCGCCCGAGGGCTGCTCGGCGTACGAGACGAGGATCTGCGCGTCCTTCGCGAGCGCCGAGCGGATGCTCGCATCGATCGGCACCGTCAGCTTGCCCTTGCCGGCATCGACCTCCTGCTCGAACGACGCCAGGAGCCGGCCGCTCATGTCGGGAGCCCACGGCGGCGCCGCGCCATCCGACGGCGAGCAGGCCTCGAAGCCGTACACGTCACCGGCGCAGCTCGAGGTCCACACCGGGATGAACGACGTGTCGCCCTTCCACAGGAACACGCGGACCGTGCCGGCCTCGCCCGAACGGTACGAGAGGCTGATCTTCTTCTGCTGGATCTTCACATCGGAGATCGACATCGCATCACTCGGCTGCACGCCCGAGATCGTGCCGCCGCGTGTCGCCGACTGCGCGACCGTCTGGGGCGACTGCACTCCCTGGAGGGCGGTGTCGGGGATGATCGGCTCCGCCGATTCGGTCGACCGGTCAGCCGGGGGCGCGTACCCGTCGAGGTACGCGTGACCCCATCGATACGGCTCCGACTGCTGGCTGCCGAACGCCGACCACGCGGTACGGGTCTGCCCGATGAAGTTCTGCGTGTCGGAGTCGTACGGCGTGACGTTCATCCCGAGGTACTGCGGATCGACGTCGTTCAGTGCCGCGTCGCCCTGCGGCACCGTGCTCGTCGGGCCGACCGCCGCCGGAAGCCCGGAGAGCGGCACCTTCACCTCGATGTCGTACCCGCCGCCGGCGTAGGTGCCGTCGGCCTGGCGCACGACCTGCACCGCGACCTCGACGCCCTCGGCGTTCAGGCCGCCTTCGACCGTCTCGGCGAGCGGGCCGGTCGAGAAGCCCTGGTGGTTGTCGGCGTCACGGGACCAGCACGGACCGTTCGCCCCGTTGCCGTTCGTGCCCTCGGCGTCGTCGGTGAACGGGAACATGCCGAGCTTGAACGTCGACGAGGTGTCGAGCGAGTCGCCGCGCGGATCGAGCAGCAGTTCCACCGAGTCGACCAGCCAGTGGCCGAAGCAGCGGTCGGGCGTCGAAGCGGCGCTGGCCACGTCGTCGGTCACGTGGATCTGCGCGTACAGCGCGTCGTCGTACCAGCCGAGACGCGCGAGACCGCCGTCGCCGCAGTCGACGCCGTCGGCGGCGCACTCGGCGCCCTCCCAGCGCGTGCCCACGTCGATCGGCTGACCGGTGTAGAGCTCGTCGGCGGTTCCGTCGATCGTCGGTGCCGCACCCAGCTGCGGGATCACCACGGTCGGCACGAGGTAGACCGTCTCGCTCTCGGTCGAGACGCCCGCACCGGAGGTGGTCGTCGCCGTGAACGTCTCCGTCCTGCTGCCGGGATCGGCCGGGTCGGCGTGGGTGACGACGAACGGGACGGTGGTCGTCTCGCCGGGTGCGAGGTCGGCGAACGGCTTGCTGGCCGCGTCGACGGTGAAGCCCGCCGGGACCGCCAGGTCGACCGTGCCCGATTCGGCGGCGGCGCTGCGGTTGGCCACCTCGACCGGCACGGTCACCGTCTCGCCGGCGCCGACCTGTGCGACGGCCTTCGAGCGACCGCCGACGTAGGCGTCGTTGTCCTGCGTCCACTGCTCGTACTCGGCCGCGGTGCCCCAGCGTTCGAAGCGGCCCTCGACCGGTGCGACGAGCTCGATGCGCGTGTCGTTGTAGGCGGTGACGCCGTCGCCGGCGAACTCCGCCGCGAGCTTGTAGACGGCCGGTGCCGCGTCGCTCGCGGGCGTGACGGTGAACGTCGCCTGCGTGGCATCCGCGTCGTCGATACCGTCGACCTCGACCGGTTCGGAGACCTGCCAGCCGGCGGGCACGACGAGGCTCACCGTGCCGCCGCCGAGCGCTCCGTCACCGGAGCGCAGCGTGACCGTCGTGGTGAACGGCTCGCCTGCGGCCTCGAAGTACTCCTCGGCGTCGAGCGAGAACTCGGAGCCGAGCGGCATGCCGCCCGGGTCGGCGACCACGGCGCCGTAGAGCACGGCGTCGTCGTTCGCCGAGGCCGGCGATGAGTTCGGCTGCATCGGCACGATCGACTCCGAGACGCCGTAGCGCTGGCAGGTCGGGTCGACGAGCGCCGTCTGCATGGTGCGCGCCTGCGTCGGGTGTGCACGGCCGCCCTCGCGGCCGACCTGCGCCCACGTCTTCGCGGATCCGGCGGCCTGACCGGCGACGTTGCCGTCGGCCCAGACGTACGGCGACTCGTAGCCCGTCCAGGTGCCGACGACCGTGAAGGGGTTCGACGCGGCCGGCACGAAGCCCGCGTTGCAGTTGGCTGCGGCGGTGCCACCGGTGCCCGTGGTGAGCCCGCCTGCGAGGATCTTCTTCACCTGCCACGGGTCGACGGCGCCGACGCCCGTGAGCTGCTCGGGGAACCGGCCGGGGTCGGCGGCGGCTGCCGCGGCCTCCCAGATCATGCGCCCCTGCGCGTACTGGTGGTTGCCGTGGCCCGCCGCGAGCGACGGCGTGCTGCCGACGAGGATCTCGGGCCGGGTCTCGCGGATGATCCGCACGGTGCGGCTCAGGGTCTCCTCGGCGTCCCAGACCTTCGCGGTCAGCGGGGCGGAGGTGTTGTAGAAGAAGTCGACGCGGTCGAGGTTGAAGATGTCGACGGTGCCGGATCGGATGTGCGAGGTGCGGTCCTCGTTCTCGCGGCGGATGCCGAGGTCGGGGCCGGCCTCGGGGCCGACGGAGTTCGATCCGCCCTCGCCTCTCGTGGCCATGATGATGCCGCACCGCACGCCGTAGAGGTCGTTCCAGACGCCGCACGGCGTGGTGAACCCGGCGTCGTCGTCGGGGTGGGCCCAGATGCCCATGATGTCGATCTTCTCGCGGTCGGTCTCGGTGGCGATCGACGGGTCTCCGACCTCGAACTTCAGCGCCGCATCCGGCGGCCCCGAATTGCCGTTGCCCATCGTCGCGGCGACGGCTGTGCCCTGGCCCATGAGTGCGGCGACGGCGATCAGCGAAGTGAGCAGGATTGCGTGATGACGTTTCATGCGGTCCTCCGTTGGACGCTCGAGACGACGGACTGCCGCCCCGATCCCCCTCAAGCTAGGGCAGGTTCGCTCGCGTTGCAAGCATCTTCATTCAGAATCACGCAAAACCGAGTGCACGCAATTGCGCGCTCTTCGATCACTCGCGCACGGCGCCCTCGATCATGCCCTTGATGAAGTGCCGCTGCAGGAACACGTAGAGCAGCACGACGGGCAATGCGACCATGACCGCGCCCGCGGCGAGCAGCGCCGTGCCCTGCGTGTACTGGCCCTGGAAGAACGCGAGCCCGAGCGGCGCGGTGCGGACCGCCCCGTTGGGCGACATCACGAGCGGGATGAGGAACTCGTTCCAGGTCCACATGAAGACGAGCAGCACGAGGGTGAGGATCGCGGGCCGCCCGATCGGCACGAGCACCTGCCAGAGGATGCGCATCGAGTTCGCCCCGTCGAGGCGGGCTGCCTCGATGAGCGCCGTGCTCGAGGTGCGGAAGTACGTGCGCATCCAGTACGTGCCGAAGGCGATCGACATCGCGATCTGCGGCAGCGCGACGCCCCAGACGGTGTTCGTCAGCCCCAGCACGCGAAGGTCGAAGTAGAGCGGCACGATGAAGGCCTCGGTCGGCACCATGATGCCGAGGAGGAAGACGTAGAAGACGAGCGTGGCCCCGCGGAAGCGCATGGTGCCGAGCGCGTATCCGGCGAGGATCGACGCGAGCACCGAGACGACGACGACGATCGTCGCGACGACCACCGAGGTGAGCATGTACTGGCCGAACCGGCCGATCTCCCACGCCTCGGGGAAGTTCTCGGGGTGGAACGCACCGCCCTCACGGGCTGCCGAGGCATCCTTCGGACCGAACGCCATGGTGACGATCACGCCGATGGGCCCGAGCACCACGAGCGCGAAGCCGATGAGCACGAGGTAGTTCGCGCCCCGTTCGATCGGGGAGACCTTCATTTCCTGTCTCCGATCATGTTGACGACGCCGTTGATGGCGAAGACGATGATGGTCAGCACGATGCCGACGGCGGTGGCGACGCCGACATCCCCGAGTTGGAACGCACGGCGGTAGATCTCGTAGCTCGGCACCGTCGTCGACGTGCCGGGGCCTCCGCTCGTCGTCACGTAGACGAGGTCGAAGGTCTTCAGTGCGGCGACGATCGTGAGCGTGAGCGCGACCGTGATCTCCCCGCGAACGGTCGGCAGGGTGATCGCGAAGAACTCGCGGAAGGGGCCGGAACCGTCGAGCCGGGCCGCCTCGTACAGCTCGCGCGGCACGCGGCTCATGCCGGCCATCAGCAGCACCGTGACGAGGCCGGTGCACACCCAGGTGCCGATGAGCCCGACCGCGGGCAGGGTGAACGTGTAGTCGCCGAGCCACGGCCGGGTCAGCGAATCGAGGCCGATGAGTCGGAGGAATCCATTGAGCGGGCCGTCGGGGGCGTAGATCTGGCGCCAGGTCACGGCGACCACGACCATGGCGATCACCTGCGGCAGGAAGATGACGCTGCGGAAGAAGCCGAGCCCCCGCACCTGCGAGCGGGTGAGCAGCGCGGCGAGCACGAGGCCGATGGCGAGGGGCAGCACCGCGTAGAAGAACACGAGCACGAGGGCGTGCCAGAACGCCTCGCGAAGCCGCTCGTCGAAGAGGATCTCGACGTAGTTGTCGAGGCCGACGAACGTCGACTCCCCCAGCCCGTCCCACTCGAAGAGGGAGTACTGGGCGGCCCGTCCGAGCGGGAAGAGCAGGAATGCGCCGTAGATGAGCAGGGCCGGTGCGAGGTACGCCCACGCGACCCAGCCCGATCGGGCGGAACGCCGAGAGGCGCTCCGCCCGACCGTGGTGGTGCCGTCAGCCATTGCTTGCGACGAACTCCGAGTAGTCGGCTTCCAGGGTCTCCGTGAACTGCTCCGGAGTCGACTGGCCTGCCAGCAGGTCCTGCAGCGCCTGACCCATGGTGTCGCCGAAGGTCGGCGTCGCGTAGTCGAGGTACGGCAGGAGGCTGCCGTCGCCCGTGACGTTGCCGAACACCGTGAACACGTCGGCCAGCACGCCCGACTTCGGAGCGAGCTCCGCGGTGCGGTTCACGGGCAGGTTGCCCGTCTCGGCCAGCACGTCCATCGCCTCGTCGCTCGTGATGAAGTCGAGGTAGGCCGCCGCGACGTCGGTGTTGTCGGCCGCCGAGGTGATCGTGAAGGGCAGGCCGGTGCCGCCCGTGGTCGCCGGCGTGCCGTCGCCCGTGTTCGGGATGAAGAACCCGACGTCGTCGCCCATCGCGTCGCCGAGGTCGGCCGCGAGCCACGAACCGCCGATGAGGAACACGCCGTCGCCGCCGGCGAGCGCCTGCCACGCCGCGTCGTAGTCGGTGCCGTTCACGCCGTCGTTGAAGTAGCCGGCGTCGACCCAGCCCTGCAGCGCAGTCGCGGCCTCGACGTTCTCGGGCGTGGTCCAGCTCTGGCCGGCGTTGCCGAGCCCGAGGTCGGTGATGACCTCGGCGTCGACGTAGTCGCCCTGCAGCGGTCCGAACACGTGGAGGGCCGGCCACTTCTCGATGTTGCCGAGCTGCATCGGGGTCTCCCCGGCCGCCTTCGCCGCCTTCAGCGCCGCATCGAACTCGGTCCAATCGGTCGGCACCTCGAGGCCGAGGCCCTCGAGCTTGCTCTTGGAGTAGAAGATGCCGACGACCTCGCCGACCTGCGGGAGGCCGTAGAGGCTGCCGTCGCCGAAGACCTTCGCGTCGTCGCTGTAGGTCGAGTACTGCAGCACCGACGACGAGAAGCGGTCGCCCCAGCCGTATGCCTCGGCGTAGTCGTCGAGCGGGCGCAGCTGGTCGGCCGCGACGAACTGGCCCATGGTGTTGCGGCCGTTGTTGGCCTGCACGACGTCGGGTGCGTCGGCGTCGGTGAGGGCGAGGCGGAGCGTCGTCGCGAGGTCGTCGAACGACTGCGAGTTCCGATCGATGGTCACGTTCGGGTACTTCTCCATGAACGCGGCGTTCAGCTGCTCCATCTGCTCGTTCTGGCCGCCGCGCACCTCCTGGTCCCAGACGGTGAGCGTGACATCGCCGACGCCGGAGATGTCGGTGCTGATCTCGCCCGAGCTCTCGTTGCCGCCCGTGCTCCCGGTTCCCGGCGCACAGCCCGCGAGGGCGAGGATGAGCGCGGCACCTCCCAGTGCTGCTGCATTCAGTCGGATGTTTCGCTTCATGATGTACCTCTCTTGTCGGGGAACGATCGCCGGGCTGCTGTGGCTCGGTAGTCGGCGAAGGGGAACATGGATTCCGACCTGCGGCGACCGGGGGTCTCGGGGAGCACGTCGTCGAGGAACGAGAACCGCGCGACGAGCTCGCGATCGCCGCCGCGCGTGCGCGCCCACCAGTCGGCGAGGTCGCCCCAGCCGGGCGCCGCGAGCGCTCCGCCGGGGTGCTCGACGGCGAGGGCGGCGCACAGCGCGGCGAACGAGAGGCGCTGGTCGAGCGGCCATTCGCGCAGCGTGCCGAGCACGAGTGCCGCACCGAACACGTCGCCCGCGCCCGTCGCGTCGCGCGCGTCCGCCGGCACCGCGGGCACCGTCACCTCCTCGCCGCTCGCGGAGTCGATCGCGACGGCTCCGTCGCCGCCCCGGGTCACCACGACGAGCGGCACCCGGTCGGCGAGGGCGCGCGCGGCCGCGACGGCGGACTCCGTGCGCGTGTACGCCATCGCCTCCGACTCGTTCGGCGTGAAGGCGAAGCAGTCGGCGAGCGGCTGCAGGTCGGCGACATCCCAGCGCTCGGAGGAGTCCCACCCGATGTCGGCGAAGATCTTGGTGCCCGCGCGGGCCGCCGTTCGCCACCAGGCGTCGTCGGCGCGGGCACCGCGCGACATCGCGCCCAGGTCGGCGAAGGTCGCGCGGGCGACCCGGTCGCCGACCAGTGCTCCGGCCGGAACCGGCGACGCCGCCTCGCGCGTGATCATGCTGCGGTCGCCGCCAGATGCGATCGAGACGGTGACGGGCGTGGGCCAGTCGGGTACGAGTTGCGACGAGGCCAGGTCGATGCCCTCGTGGTCGGCGAGGAACTCCCAGCACCAGCGTCCGTAGACGTCGTCGCCGAGCGCCGCGGCGAGCGCGGTGCCGAGCCCGAGACGGGCGGTCGCGACGGCGAGGTTGGCGACGCCGCCGGGGCTGCTCGCCAGCGCCTCCGCGTGCACCTCGGTGCCCGGCCGCGGCGCCGCGTTCAGCTCGGTGAAGATCAGATCGAAGAAGACCGGCCCGGTCAGCAGCACATCGACGACGACGTCGGCAGCGCGTTCCGTCACGGATCCTCCTTGAGTGCGATCGCGTGAACGATCGTCGATGACCTTTGACTGAACATACTCTCGAATGAACGCTCTTGCGTCAATTCGTGCTCGAAGTTGACTGCTACGCTCTTCCACATGCTCACAGCAACGCGACAGGCGCACATCCTGAATTCCCTGCGCACTGACGGCGAAGTCACCGTCGAAGAGCTCGCCGAGCAGTTCGGCGTCTCGCTCTCGACCATCCGCCGTGACCTCAACACCCTCAGTGCCGAGGGCCTGCTCCGACGCGTGCGCGGCGGCGGCAGCATCGAGCCCGACCAGATCCCGTTCACCGACGTCGAACGACAGCACCACCCCGAGAAGTCGCGCATCGCCGAGAAGGCTGCCGAACTCGTGGCCGAGGGCGACGTCGTCATCATCGACATCGGCACGACGACCGCGCTGCTCGCCCGCCAGCTGCGCGGCCGGCGCATCACGGTCATCACCGCGAGCCTCGCGGTCATCGACGAGTTGCGAGACGACGACGTGGTCGAGCTCATCGTGCTCGGCGGCGCCGTGCGCAAGAACTACAACTCGATGATCGGCACCCTGACCGAGCAGGCGCTCGCGCAGATCCGGGCGACCACGTGCTTCCTCGGCACGAGCGGCATCCGGGCGAACGGCACCATCTCCGACACGACGGGCATGGAGGTTCCGATCAAGCTCGCGATGATCGAGTCCTCGCAGCGCACCGTCGTGCTCGCCGACGCCTCGAAGTTCCCGGGCGTCGGGGTGCTCAGCGTCTGCGGCCCCGAGCAGATCTCGGCGATCGTCACCAATGACGACGCGGATGCCGCGACGCTCGAGCTCCTTCGCGAGGCCGGTGTCGAGGTGATGGTCGCGTGAAGCTCACCATCATCGGGGGCGGCGGCTTCCGCGTCCCCCAGGTCTTCGAAGCCGTCTCGGCCGACCACGCACCCGTGCGCATCGACGAGCTGAGCCTCTACGACGTCTCCGAATCCCGGTTGCAGACGATCGGCGCGATCCTCGCCGGCCTCGCCCGCGAGAAGCGCCACGTCCCGACCATCACGCTGACGACCGACCTCGAAGAGGCACTCCGCGGCGCCGACTTCGTCTTCAGCGCGGTGCGCATCGGCGGCACGCGCGGCCGCATCCTCGACGAGAAGACGGCGCTCGACCTCGGCGTGCTCGGCCAGGAGACGGTCGGACCCGGCGGGCTCGCGTACGCGCTCCGCACGGTGCCGTTCATGACGCGTCTCGCCGAGACCATCCGCGATGTCGCGCCCGACGCCTGGGTGATCAACTTCACGAACCCGGCCGGCATCGTCACCGAAGCCATGCAGCGCGTGCTCGGCGATCGCGTCGTCGGCATCTGCGACACCCCGATCGGGCTCATCCGTCGCGCCGCCACGGCGGTCAGCGGGGCCCCCGACTCCATCGCCTTCGACTACGTGGGCCTGAACCACCTCGGGTGGCTCCGCTCGATGACGACCGGCGGCGAAGACCTCCTGCCGCGACTGCTCGAATCCGACCGGGCCCTCGAGCGCATCGAAGAGGCCCGACTCATGGGCTTCGACTGGGTGCGCGCGCTCGGAGCGCTGCCGAACGAGTACCTCTACTACTACTACTTCACGCGCGAGGCGACCGAACGCATCCGCTCGGCGTCGTCGACCCGCGGCGAGTTCCTCGACCGGCAGCAGTCGGCGTTCTACGAGGCCCCCGGCGACGACCCGCTCGCGACGTGGCTGAACGCCCGGCACGAGCGCGAGTCGAGCTACATGGCCGAGAGCCGCCCCGCCGATGAGGAGCGCCTCGAGTCCGACGTCGACGGGGGCGGGTACCACGAGGTCGCGCTCGACCTCATGGCCGCGCTCGCCACCGGCCGGTCGTCGACGATGATCCTCAACGTCCGCAACAACGCCCTCGTACCGCAGCTGCCCGAGGACGCGGTGGTCGAAGTCGGCTGCGTCGTCGACGGCGACGGCGTGCACCCGTGGCCGATCGCACCGGTCTCGGGCGAGATGCTGGGCCTCATGACCCAGGTGAAGTCCGCAGAGCGGCTGATCATCAGCGCCGTGCACGAGGAGTCCCGCGAGCAGGCCTGGCGCGCGTTCGCGGCGCATCCGCTCGTCGACTCGGTCGGCGTCGCGCGCTCGCTGCTCGACCGGTACCGCGAGAACTTCCCCGAGATCGGCGCACTGCTGCCCTGATCGCGGCAGCGCCGTCGCGCACGAGAGCGGGTCGCCCCTGAGGGGC
>NZ_JBHURI010000077.1:0-20144 GCF_042673425.1 Agromyces sp. NPDC056965
TGCCGCGGACCTGCAGGGGCCCGCGGCATCCGCCGTTTCGCGTGCTCGTCGCGTTGCGCCGGCCGAGACCGGCGTAACAATGCACGACAGGCCGCCTGCCTCGGGAAGAATCGAAGCATGGACTGGCAGACGACGGCCGATGCGGTGCCCGCGAGCATCGTCACCGAGGCGCGTGCCGCGTCGCTCGCCGGCCGCGCCCCCGCAACGGGCGCCTGGCGCGAGGGCGACGCCGTCGGCGACCGCCGGTTCGCGAGCATCGGCGACGTCGCCCTCGAGTCCGGCCGTGTGCTGCCCTCGGTGCGCATCGCCTACGAGCAATGGGGCACGCTCTCGCCCCGGCGCGACAATGCGATCCTCGTGCTGCACGCGCTGACGGGCGACAGCCACGTGATCGGCCCGGCCGGCGCTGCGCACCCGAGCGCCGGCTGGTGGCCCGGCATCGTCGGCCCCGGGCTCGCGATCGACACCGACCGCTGGTTCGTCGTGGCGCCGAACGTGCTGGGCGGCTGCCAGGGCTCGACCGGCCCGGCCTCCCTCGCGGCCGACCGCGCCGAGTGGGGCGTCCGCTTCCCCTTCCTCACGATCCGCGACCAGGTGCGCGCGCAGATCGCGTTCGCCCGCGAACTCGGCATCGAGCGATTCGCCGCCGTCGTCGGCGGCTCGATGGGCGCCATGCACGTGCTCGAGTGGGCGATCATGGCCCCCGACGCGGTCGAGCGCATCGCGGTGCTCGCCGCCCCCGCCGCGACGTCGGCCGACCAGATCGCGCTGAACTCGGTGCAGATCGAGGCCATCCGCACCGACCCCGCGTTCCGCGGCGGCGAGTTCTACGACGCACCCGATGGCGACGGGCCGACCCGCGGGCTCGCGCTCGCCCGGCGCATGGCGATGCTCAACTACCGCACCGCGAGCGAGCTCAACCAGCGATTCGCGCGCAGCTGGCAGTCCGACCTCGATCCGCTCGGCGGCGACGGCCGCTTCGCCGTCGAGTCCTACCTCGACTTCCACGGGAACAAGTTCACGCGCCGATTCGACGCCAACAGCTACATCGTGCTCACGCAGGCGATGAACTCGCATGACATCGCGCGCGGCCGCGGCGGGGTCGCCGCGGCGCTCGCGCGGGTCGAAGCCCGCAGCCTCGTGCTCGGCATCGACAGCGACCGCTACTTCCCGCTCGCCGGCCAGGCCGAGATCGCGGCCGGGCTGCGTGCGAGCATCCACGGCGCCGCGCCGGTGGTCGTCGCATCCGAGTACGGTCACGACGCCTTCCTCATCGAGGACGACGCGATCGCCGCGGCGATCGGCGAGCTGCTCTCGAGCTGAGGATCCGCCGGATCCCGGCCTCCCCAGCACCCGCCGACTCCGCTACTCTTCGAATGACGGCGTGTGTTCCACGCCGCCGAACGGGCCGAGGGGGTGTCATGAAGCGCATCCACAAGGAACGTGACCGGCTGCTCCGCAGGCTCGCTAGGATCTCGGGCCTGAGCGGCGCGGTCGGGTCGTTCCTGTGCCTCCTCGTGCCGGGCGCGTCGTCGGGTCTCGAACTCCTGCTCGCGGCCGCCCTCAGCGCCGGCACCGTCCTCTTCCTCATCCTGCACACGGCTCGAGGCGCGCTCGTGCCGGCGATCGCGGCGGTGGCCTGCTCGGTCGCGTTCATCAGCGTGCTCGGCGCAGCGCCCGTGATCGATCCCGTCGCCGCCTCCGCGATGGCCGTCACGGCGTCGGTGACGTCGGCTTCGGTCGCGATCCCGCTCATCGTCCGGGCCGACGGCGGCTTCATCGTGCTCGCCCTCGTCGCGGCCGTGCTCATCGCCGTCGGGGTCGTCGCGATCACCGGCCACGCGATGCAGGTCGTCGCGATCAGCGCCCTCATGGGGTGGGCCTCCAACTCCACGATCGGCATCTGGCTCGATCGGTCGATCGCCACGGCGTCCGACCGCATCCACGAGGTCGGTCGCGCGCACGAGGCGGAGCGGCTCGCGAGCGAGCTGGAGTCGCAGCAGCGCCAAGACGCCCGCGTGCTGCACGACACCGTGCTCGCGACGCTGAGCCTCCTCGCCCATTCGGGCGTGGGGGTCGGCGCCGGCGCACTCCGGCAGCAGGCCGGCGACGACGCCCGCCTGCTCAAGCAGTTGCGGCTCGGCGCGCCCCTCGACCGCGGCTCGACCGCGATCTTCTCCCCCGAGGCCGACGACGACAGCCTCGGGGTGACCTTCGAGTCGGTGCGCCAGCGGTTCGCCCGCATGGGCCTCGACGTGAACTGGCATGGCGCAGGCCGGCTCGCGCTGCCTCGCGACACCCTCGACGCGCTCCTCGGTGCGCTCGGGGAGTGCCTCGAGAACGTCCGCCGGCATTCCGGGGTCTCCGAAGCGGATGTCACGGTCAGCGACGACGACCGCACGGTCCGGGCGATGGTCACCGACGCCGGTTCGGGCTTCGAACCCGCTGCGGTCGACGGCGCCCGCCTCGGCTACGCGGAATCCGTCGTCGGCCGGCTCAGCGTCGTCGGCGGCCGCGCACGCATCTTCTCCTCACCGGGCTCGGGCACCACGGTCATGCTCGAGGTGCCGAAGCCATGAGCGAACGCCAGATTCCAGCCACCACCCTCGGGCGCCAGTTCCGGCGGCCGAGCCGATCGGCGCGTGCTGCCGGCGACGTGCGCGAGAGCCATGGAGGCCGCCGCCTGGCCACCGGCATCACGATCGCGTCGGCCTTCATCATCATCGGGCACCTGGCGCACGCCGTGACCGTGGCACCGCTCTTCCCGCCCGGGCAGAGCCCGTGGCCCGCCTGGCTCGCGCTGGCCGGGGTCGTCGGCATCGGCGTGATCTCCCGCCTCGTGTCGCGGAACACCCCGTTGCCCGACGTGCTCTACGTCGTACTGCTCATCGCGCTCATCGCGCCGGTGTGGCTCGACGTGTCGTCGTCGATGGGGCTGCTGCACCTCGGCGTGACGCCGACCGCCGCGGCCGCGGCCGGCGCCGTGCTGATGCCGGTGGCCGCGATCCGCGGCACGCGCGTCCCGATGGCCGTGGCGAGCCTGATCGGTGCGGTGATCGCGGGCTCGGCCCTCCTCCAGGTCGCGACGGCAGGGCACTACACCGTGACCGGGCTCGCCGTGGCCGGCACCACCGTGCTGCCGATGGCCGTCGCCGTGATCGCGATCGGCGGATTCCGCCGGCTCATCCGGCGCGAGCTCGACCTCTCCCTCGTGCAGAGCACGGTCGCGACGCCGCACACCGCGGTCGGGATGCGCGCCTCCGAAGAGCTCGCCCAACTCGACTTCGACGCGGAGTCGCTGCTCGACGACGTCGGCTCGGGACGCATCGCGATCCCGCTCCCCGCCGAGTCGGCCGAACGCGCCGGCGACCTCGCCGCACGGCTCCGGGTGCGACTCATCGAGGGCCGCAACGACACCTGGCTCCGGCACGCGGTCACCGAGTCGGCGTACCTCAGCAACCGGGTCACGGTCGACGATCCCGGCGGGCTGGCCGGGGTCCTCTCGTCCGACCAGCGCGACGGGCTCCTGCTCGCCCTGTGGTTCCTCGTCGGAGAGCAGTCGAAGGGTGCCGCGGAGCTCGCGGCGCACGTCTCGTGCAGTGAACCCGAGAACGCATCCGACCCGGAATCGCCCGATGTGCAACTCTCGATCGACGTCTCCGGTGTCGTTCAACGTCGCGTCGACCCCGCAACGTGGGATGCACTCGATACAGTCGGTACACACGATGTCGTTGCGGGGCCAGAGTCATTCCGGATCGACATCGACTGCCGAGTCGACCCGAACGTCTCTGCAGGAGTCACGGCCGTCCGCGGGGCGGCCCGTCAAAGGGGAATCTGATGGCAGAGAGCGCTCCACCGATCCGTCTGGCGATCGTCGACGACCACCGCATGCTGCTGGGGGCGCTCTCGGAGTGGATCCGAAACGCCGCTCCCGACATCGAACTCCTCGCAGCGGTGCCGTCGTGGTCCGAGTTGCTCGCCCACCCCGAGTTCCCGGTCGACGTCGTCCTTCTCGATCTCGACCTGCGCGACAACATCCCCATCTCGCTGAAGCTGTCGATGCTGAAGTCCGCCGGAGTGCAGACGATGCTCATGAGCACGTACTCCGAGCCGACCGTCGTGCGCGAAGCGCTCGGTTCGGGCGCCCTCGGCTACCTCGTGAAGTCCGAACCCGTTGAGACGATCATCGAGGCGATCCGCGCGGCCAGGCTCGGCGAGTCCTACCTGACCCCCGAACTCGAGCTCGCCCTCACCACGGAGGGTTCGTCACCGAAGCTCTCGGCGCAGGAGCGACGCGTGATGGCGCTCTACGGCGCGGGCCAGCCCGTCAAGGCCGTCGCGTTCCAGCTCGGCATCTCAGAAGAGACGGCGAAGAGCTACCTCAAGCGCATCCGCGAGAAGTACCGCGCCGCCGGCTACGACGTCGGCACGAAGGTGGCGCTCCGCAAGCGGGCGATCCTCGACGGCATCCTGCTGCAGTCCGACTGAGCCGGGTTCACACCTCGACGGCGTGCATCGCGCCGGTCGCATACGGCACCGCGACGCCGCGACGCACGCGTGCGCGGTCGAGCGCGAACGAGACGACCGCGAGGAGCGCACCGGCGAGCGTGAGCAGCAGTCCGATCCAGATCGGTGCGACGTAGCCGAGGCCGCCCGCGATCGCGATGCCGCCGAGCAGCGCGCCGAGGCTGTTGCCGATGTTCAGCGCCGAGTGGTTCAGCGCGGCCGCGATCGACTGGCTGTCGCGCGCGACATCCATGAGTCGCGCCTGGATGGTCGGAGAGAGCGCAGCGGATGCCGCACCGACGAGCAGCACGCCGGCGAGCAGGCCGATCGGGTTCGATGCGGTGAGGCCGAGCAGCACGAGCGCGCCCGCGAGCACGGCGAAGAACAGGTACATCGCCCGGCGAACGCTCCAGTCGGCGAGCCGCCCGCCCGCGAAGTTGCCGATCGTCATGCCGACGCCGATCGCGACGAGCACGACGGGCACGAACTCCTCCGGCAGCCCCGTGACGTCGGTGGCGAGCGGGGCGACGTAGCTGTAGACGGCGAAGAGCCCGCCGAAGCCGACCGCGCCGATGCCGAGGGCGAACCACACCTGGGCTCGGGTGAACGCCTTCAGCTCCCGCTTCATCGTCGCGCCCGGGTCGCCGGCCTGCCACGGCACGGCGATGAGCACCGCGACGAACGTGAGGGCGAAGATCACTGCAACCGCGAGGTAGGCGATGCGCCATCCGGCGATCTGGCCGAGCCAGGTGATCGCGGGCACCCCGATGACGTTCGCGATCGTGAGCCCCGAGAGCACGAGTGCGACGCCCCGCGCGCGCTTGCCGGGACCCATGAGGCTCGCCGCGACGAGCGAGGCGATGCCGAAGTACGCGCCGTGCGGAAGCGCTGCGATGAACCGGGCCACGAGCACGAGCTCGAAGGTCGGCAGCACGGCCGAGGCGATAGTGCCGAGCGTGAAGGCGGTGAGCAGCGCGAGCAGGAGCCGCTTGCGGGGCCAGCGCGCGGCTGCCGCGGCGATCGTCGGTGCGCCCACGACGACGCCGAGGGCGTACGCCGAGATCATCCAGCCGGCATTCGCGTTGGCGTCGGCCGACGACTGCGCGTAGAGCTCGGGCAGGAGGTCGTGCGCGATGTTCGGCAGCAGGCCCATGGCGACGAACTCGGTCGATCCGATGGCGAAGCCGCCGAGGGCGAGCGCCAGGAGCGCGAAACGGATACGGGCCGGCGACAATGTCGTCGGCCCGTCGATGGGGTGGGTCACCCATCGATTCTCGCACAGAAATCGAATCGATTCGATGCGCGCGACCCGCGAGGCGATCCGACGCCGGTGCGCCTCAGTCGTCGGCGTCGAGCGCGTCCATCGCCGTCTCGAGCCGCTCGAGCTTGCCCTCGAGCTCGCCGACGTACCCCGGGCGGATGTCGGCCTTCAGCACGAGCGAGACCCGCGAGCCGTACGCGCCGACCGCTTCGGTGGCGCGGCGCACGACGTCGAAGACCTCGTCCCACTCCCCCTCGATCGTCGTGAACATCGAGTCGGTGCGGTTCGGCAGGCCCGACTCCCGAACGATGCGCACCGCTGCGGCGACGGCGTCGTGCACCGACCCGTCGCTGCCGCCCGTGCCGCTCGGTGCGACTGAGAATGCCACCAGCATGTTCCGTCTCCTTCAGTTGTCGTCGAGGTCCATTGTGGTGCTCACGGCACCGACGTCGCGAACGAGCGACCGCTGCGACCGAGACGACCCGAGCTTCCAGAGCGAGCGGATGCCCCACACGAGCAGCACCACGAGCAGGAGCGACTTGATCGTCAGCATGAAGACGAAGGCCGGGTCGGCGATGAGGAGCCAGCCGTACCAGTAGGGGTAGATGATGTGCGTCAGGAGCGCGATCGACGCGGCCACGAGCGCCGGCACCGCGAACCGCGCCGGGCGCAGCACGAGACCGAGGATCACGGGCGCGGCGAGCCACGTCGCGAACTGCGGCGAACCGACCTTGTTCGCGAGCATGAGCACCACCACGAACGACAGCGCGAGGGGCGGCAGCAGCCGCCCGAACGCGGCGCCCCGGCGGACGGCACGAATGCCGATCAGCACGACGACGAGCACCCCGAGCGCCATGAGCGGAGTGGTCAGTGCTGCTGCGGCATCCGCGCCCGGGCCGTCGATCTGGAAGGTGAGGATCTGGCGGTCGTAGACGATCCGCACCGACTTCGAGCCGGCTACGATCTGCCAGAGCCAGCCGACCGCGAGCGGCGCCTCGATCTGCAGACCACGCCCGGCCTGCTCGGCGACGAAGCCGACGGCGTTCTCGCCGGCGCCCGCGAGCAGGCTCACGCCGAGGATGCCGACACTGAGCGACACCGCGACGGTGAGCACCTCGAGCCGTCGTCGCACCGCGATCACGAGCGCGGCCACGAGGGCCGCCGGCCAGACCTTGATCCACGCGCCGATCGTGAGCAGCACCGCCGCGACCCGCGGCCGACCGGCCGCCCAGAGCAGGCCGGTGATCGCGAACGGCACCGTGATCGCATCGATGCGACCGAAGGCGATGGGGCCGAGCAGGGCCAGGAAGCCGAGCCACCACCAGGCCGCGATGCGGCGTGGACGGGAGAGCCCCGCGCGGCCGATGAGCACGCCGAACGCGAGCGCGTTCAGCACGGTGACGATCGCGAGCCAGGTCTGCGCGTACCAGGCTGATCCGAACGCGAGCGCCACGGTCATCGGCGCGAATGCGAGGATCGGGTACACCCACGGCGCATCGATGCCCATGCGCAGCCAGCCGTGCGCTGCGTTCTCGGCCCAGTGCCGGTACACCGCCGTCACGTCGCCCAGCGGGTAGCCGGGAGCGGCCAGGTTCAGCCAGATGATCGCGGCGTGCACGAGGGCGAAGCCCGTCCAGAGGGCCGCTCGGGAACCGAGGAATCGGCGGAGACGGTGAGCGGATGCCTCGCGCCGCGCCCCGTCCGTCATGGCGACGAGCCTAGCCGAGCGTCACATTCCGCCACGCGCCGCTCCACGGACAGTGGCATCCGCGATGCTGGAGGGCACACCCGTATGGAGGCCACCATGACCCGACGCTCCCTCACCGCGATCATCGTCGCGGCATCAGCGACCCTCGCACTCGCCGGTTGCGCCGGCGATGCCTCGGGCGGTGGCGACTACGTGACCGAGGGCAAGTTCACGATCGCGACGGGCGAGCCGGCGTACTTCCCGTGGGTGCTCGACGACGACCCCGAGTCGGGCGAGGGCTTCGAGGCCGCGGTCGCCTACGCCGTGGCCGACGAACTCGGCTTCTCCGCCGACGACGTGGTCTGGGTGCGCTCCACCTTCGAGCAGGCCATCGCCCCCGGGCCGAAGGACTTCGACGTCAACCTGCAGCAGTTCTCGATCACCGACGAGCGCAAGCAGAACGTCGACTTCTCGTCGCCGTACTACGAGACCACGCAGGTCGTCATCACCGTCGACTCCTCGCCGGCGGCGGCGGCCACCTCGATCGCCGACCTGAAGGACCTCCTCGTGGGCGCGCAGACCGGCACGACGAGCTTCGACGCCGTCGAGGAGGTCATCGCCCCGACCGCCGGCGCCCAGGTCTTCAACACCAACGACGACGCGAAGCTCGCGCTCCAGAGCGGCACGGTCGACGCGATCGTGGTCGACCTGCCGACCGCGTTCTACCTCACGGGCGTCGAACTCGACGGCGGCAAGATCATCGGCCAGCTCCCGGCGACCGCCGGCGGCGGCGACGCCTTCGGTCTCGTGCTCGCCAAGGGCTCGCCGCTCACCGCCGATGTCACGGCAGCCGTCGACGCGCTCCGCGAGCGCGGCACGCTCGACGAGCTCGCCGCCGCGTGGCTCGGTGGCGAGGGCGGCGCGCCCGTCCTCGAGTGACGCCGTGCTCCGAACCACGGATGCCGCGGCATCCGCCGACCGCCGGTAACGTGAATCCGTGACCGACACGACCGACGCCCGCGACGCGTCGACCGCATGGCAGCCGAGCGCGCTCGAGCTCGAGCGGCGCGCGTTCCGGAAGCGCCAGACGGGTCGCTCCGTGCTCGTGAGCGCGCTGTCGACCATCGTGCTCGCCGGACTCCTCGCGTGGGCGCTCATCGGCTCGCCGGGCTGGGCCCAGGTGCAGCAGACGTTCTTCGATCCGACGGTCGCGCTCGCGTCGCTCCCCCGCATCCTCGAGGGCCTGTGGCTGAACATCCAGGTGCTCGTCGCAGCGAGCATCGGCGTGGTGGTCTTCGGCCTGCTGCTGGCCACGCTCCGCACGCTGCGAGGCGCGGTGTACTTCCCGCTGCGGGCGCTCGCGGCCGGCTACACCGACCTCTTCCGCGGCATGCCGCTCATCATCGTGCTCTACCTGATCGGGTACGGCGTGCCGGGCCTCGATTTCTTCCCCCGCGTGCCCGTCGCCGTCCTCGGCACCATCGCCCTCATTCTCACCTACTCGGCGTACGTCTCCGAGGTGTTCCGCTCCGGCATCGAGGCGGTGCACCCGTCGCAGCGCCTCGCGGCCCGATCGCTGGGCCTCAGCCACGGGCAGACGATGCGGCGCATCGTGCTGCCGCAGGCGTTCCGCAAGGTGACGCCCGCCCTCATGAACGACTTCGTCGCCATGCAGAAGGACGTCGGCCTGATCTCGGTGCTCGGGGCCGTCGACGCCGTGCGGGCGGCGCAGATCGAGACGGCGCACTACTTCAACTTCACGCCCTACGTCGTGGCCGGCCTCCTCTTCGTGCTGCTCGCCTGGCCGATGATCCGGCTCACCGACTGGCTGTCGGCGCGCATGCGGGCACGCGAGCAGGTCGGGAGCATCGTATGAACGCGCCATCCGCCCCTGTCGCCGAGCCGGTGCTCCGGCTCCGCGGCGTTCGCCGTGCGTTCGGCGACCACCTCGTGCTCGACGGCATCGACCTCGACGTCGCGGCCCACGAGGTCGTCGCGCTCGTCGGCGCGAGCGGATCGGGCAAGTCCACGCTCCTCCGCACGATCAACCTCGTCGAGCGCATCGACGACGGCGAGATCCTGCTCCGCGGGCGCGACGTCAGCGACCCGCGCGTCGACGCCGACGGCGTGCGGGCGCGCATCGGCGTGGTCTTCCAGCACTACAACCTCTTCCCGCACCTCAGCGTGCTCGACAACGTGACGCTCGCCTCGCGCCTCGTGCACCGCGTGCGCCGCGCCGAGGCCGAGCGCCAGGGGCTCGAACTGCTCGCGTCGATCGGGCTGGCCGACTTCGCCCGGGCGTTCCCCGACCGGCTGTCGGGCGGCCAGCAGCAGCGCGCAGCGATCGTGCGCGCGATCGCGACGGGCCCCGAACTGCTCCTGCTCGACGAGGTGACGAGTGCCCTCGACCCCGAGCTCGTCGGCGAGGTGCTCGCCCTCGTGCGCTCGCTCGCCGACGGCGGCACGACGATCGTCATGGCCACGCACGAGATGGCCTTCGCGCGCGAGGTCGCCGACCGGGTCGTCTTCCTCGACGCCGGCCGGATCATCGAGGACGCCCCCGCCCGGCAGTTCTTCGAATCGCCTCGGGAGGAGCGCACCCGCGAGTTCCTCGCGAGGTTCCTCGCCGACTGACGTACTCCGAGCCGAGGAGCGCACGCGCCGAGGCGCTCAGTGCGCGAGCAGGGCTCCGATGACGGGCGGGATCGCCTCGGCGGTGTCGAGCGCCGTGATCGGTCCGCCGTCGACCGCTGCCGTCGCCCGCCGCGCGGCCTCGCCGTGCACCCACGCAGCGGTCGCCGCGAGCGCCGTCAGCACTTCGGCGTCCGCCGCGATCCGTTCGTGGTGCGTGGCGACGAGCGCTCCGAGGATCCCGCCGAGCACGTCGCCGGTGCCGGCCGAGGCCAGCCAGTGCGTCGGGGCCGTGATCGTGTAGCGACCGCCGTCGGGGTCGCAGACGTGGGTCACCGCGCCCTTCAGCAGCACGGCGACGCCGAGTTCCGTCGCTGCCCTGAGCGCCCACTCCGCGGGCGCCGAACGCACCTGCGCGATGCTCGTGTCGATCTCGCGGGAAGCGAGCAGCGCCGCGAGTTCCCGCGCGTGCGGCGTGATCACCGTGGGCGCCGTGTGCGTGCCGACGAGGTCGAGCGCGCCGGCGTCGAGCACGACCGGCAGGCCGGATGCGAGCGAACCCTGCAGGTCTCCGAGCAGCATGAAGGAGCGGCGCCCGGGGTCGATGCCGGAGCCGATCAGCCAGGCCTGCACCCGGCCGGGCGCGGTGACGGTCTCGGGGCGACGTGCGAGCACTGCGGTGCGCACGGCACGGGGACCGGTGTAGCGCACCATGCCGAGGCCGGCACGGTGCGCGGCCTCGACGGCGAGCACCGCCGCGCCCGGGTAGTCGGGGGAACCCGCCACGATGCCGAGCACGCCGCGCGAGTACTTGTCGTCATCGGCGACCGGCGCGACGACCCACTTCCGTGCATCGACGGCGGTCCATTCCTGCCACGACATATCCATGCTCCAACGATAGGTTGAGGTGGATGACTCCGACAGTTCCCGCACCGATCAGCCTCGCCCCTCGCGTCGTCGTGTTCGACTACGGGGAGGTCATCTCGCGAGAGCCCACCGATGCCGATCGCGCGGCCCTCGTCGAACGAGCCGGTGCGACAGCGGACCCCGAGCCGTTCTGGGCGTCGTACTGGGCGCACCGCCTGGGCCTCGACCGGGGCACCACGTCGATCGCCGAGTACTGGCACGCCGTCGCGGCCGACCTCGGGGCGGAGTGGAATGAAATCGACGTGCACGAGCTCTGGGCCCTCGACCACCGCGGGTGGCTCTCGGTCGACCCCGGCACGCTCGGCGTGCTGCACGCCCTGGCAGCGGGAGGCACGCGCCTGGCACTGCTCTCGAACGCGGGGGCGGACTTCTCGGGCTGGTTGCGCAACGGCTCGTTCGCACCGCTCTTCGAGCGCGTGTTCGTCAGCGGCGAGCTGCACCTCGTCAAGCCCGACGCCGCGATCTACGAGCTCGTCATCGACGAACTCGGCATCGCGGCATCCGACTTCGTCTTCATCGACAACAAGGCCGAGAACGTCGAGGGTGCGAAGGCCGTCGGCGGCGACGGCCACGTCTTCACGGGCGCCGCAGCGCTCGAGGCGTGGCTGCGCGACCTCGCCGCCTGACCACTACCGGCGCGGCGAGGTGACGAGACGGCTCGGAAGCGGTGACCGGATCAGGTCATTCCCGACGCGGCGGCCCGCATCTTCATGGCCATCTCCATCATCTGCGGGGCCACCTGCCCGATGGCGAAGATGTTGCCCTCACTGTCGCTGAACCACGCGCTGCGCTCCTCGCCGATCTCGGCGACGCCGTCGACCGTCTTCAGACCGGGCATGTCGTAGTCGTGGAATACGACCCCGTGCGTGCGCAGCTGCGTCATGTCGCGGTCGAGGTCGTCGGTCATGAGGTTCAGCGAGGTGTTCTTCGCAGTGCCCGCGAAGTCGCTCCTGTACACCATCACGCCCGTGCCGCCGATGTCGTAGAACAGCGCCTCTCCTTCCTCGTCCTCGTACACGGGGTCGCGGCCGAGCACGTCGTGCCACCACTGCTTGGCACGTGCGGTGTCGGAGGCCGCGAGGACGGCCGTCGCCATGAGCTTCTCAAACATGATGATTCCTCGGTTCTTCGGGTCGGCGTCAGTCTACGCCGACCCGAAGAGGGCCGTGCCGGCGATTCCGAGGTCGCCGATCAGCCGCGCCTGGTGGCGTCCTGCACCTCTCCGACGAGTTCCTCGATGATGTCCTCGAGGAAGATCACGCCGGTCGTCGTGCCGTCCTCGTCGAATGCCCTCGCGACATGCGTGCCGAGGCGGCGCATCGTCGCGAGCGCGTCTTCGAGGTCGGTGCCGGCGAAGATCGACACGAGGCGGCGAACCCGCTTGGCCGGGATCGGATCGTCGAACTCGTCGTCGTCGAGGTCGATCACGTCCTTCAGGTGCACGTAGCCGTCGGGCTCCCCCGACTCGTCGAGGATCGGATAGCGCGAGAACCCGCGACGGGCCACTGCGCGTTCGACGTCGGCCGGGGTCGCTCCGGGCGGCAGGCTGACGAGCGACTCGAGGGGCACCGCGACATCCTGCACGCGCTTGGTCGTGAACTCGAAGGCGGCCGTCAGGGTGCCGCTCGCGTCGTCGAGCACGCCCTCGCGACGCGACTGGTGCACGATCGTCTGCACCTCCTCGAGCGTGTAGGTCGAGGTCGCCTCGTTCTTCGGCTCGACGCCGAAGAGCCGGAGCACGCCGTTCGCCGTCGCATTCAACGCGACGATGATCGGCTTGAAGACGCGCGCGACGAACACGAGCGGCGGCGCGAGCAGCAGCACCGCTCGGTCGGGAACCGAGAACGAGAGGTTCTTCGGCACCATCTCGCCGAACACGACGTGCAGGTACGAGACGAGCACGAGGGTCACGATGAACGCGATCGTCGAGACGACCTCGGCCGACCAGCCGGTGAGGTGCAGCGGCACCTCGAGCAGGTGGTGGATCGCGGGCTCCGACACGTTCAGGATCAGCAGCGAGCACACCGTGATGCCGAGCTGGCTCGTCGCGAGCATGAGCGTCGCGTGCTCCATCGCCCACAGTGCGGTCTTGGCGCTGCGCTTGCCCTGCTCGGCGAGCGGCTCGATCTGCGATCGCCGCGCCGAGATGACCGCGAACTCCGCGCCGACGAAGAAGGCGTTCGCGATGAGCAGCACGATCAGCCAGGCGATTCCGGCCCAGTCGCTCATCGTTGTCCCCCGTCGAGGTCATCGGCTTCGGGCGGCGGGTTCGGCACGAACCGCACGCGGTCGATGCGGCGTCCGTCGAGTCGCTGCACGACGAGCGTGCCCTCGTCGATGAGCACCTCGTCGCCGACGACGGGCAGTCGCCCGAGCTCGGCCATGACGAATCCGGCCACGGTCTCGTAGTCTCCGTTCTCTGGCACGCGGATGCCGGTGCGCTCGAGCAGTTCGTCGGGTCGCAGTATTCCCGGGAAGCTCACGTCGTCGCCGCGACGGACGATGCCGGCCCGCGTGCGGTCGTGTTCGTCGGCGACCTCGCCGACGAGCTCCTCGACGAGGTCCTCGAGCGTCGCGACACCGGCGGTGCCGCCGTACTCGTCGACGACGACGGCCATCTGGTAGCCGCGGCCGCGGAGCTCCTCGAGGAGCGTGTCGAGCTTCATCGTCTCGGGCACGCGCAGCGCATCGGACTGCAGCGCCGATGCCGGCACCTCCGAGCGCTTCTCGCGCGGGACCGCGACGGCCTGCTTGACGTGCACGAGGCCGACCACGTCGTCGAGGTTCTCGTCGTACACCGGGAAGCGCGAGTAGCCGGTCGTGCGCGCGAGCTCGAGCACGGCCTCGGCCGGCTCCTGCCGCTGCACGGCGGCGACCCGAGGTCGCGGGGTCATGACGTCGGACGCGTCGTGGTCGGCGAAGCGCAGGGTGCGGCCGAGCAGGGTCGCAGTGTCCTGCTCCAGCAGGCCCGCACTCGCCGAACGGCGCACGAGCGATGACAGCTCCTCGGCCGATCGCGCGCCGGAGAGCTCCTCCTTCGGCTCGATGCCGACGGCGCGGAGCAGGCCGTTGGCGCTGCCGTTGAGCAGCGTGATCGCAGGCCGGAACACCCACGTGAACGCCGTCTGGAACGGCATCACGAGCTTCGCGGTGGCGAGCGGGAGGGCGAGCGCGAAGTTCTTCGGCACGAGCTCGCCGATCACCATCGACAGCAGGGTCGCCACGACGATCGCGGTGATCGTGCCGATGGGGCGCACGAACGCCTCGGGCACGCCGATCGCGGTCAGCGGCCCGATGAGGAGCGACGAGATCGCCGGCTCCATCGTGTATCCGGTGAGCAGGGTGGTCAGCGTGATGCCGAGCTGCGCACTCGACAGGTGCGTCGAGGTGATCTTCAGCGCGGAGATGGTGAGTGCGAGCTTCGTCTCACCCCTCGCGCGCCGCGCCTCGAGGTCGGCCCGGTCGAGATTGACGAGCGCGAACTCACTGGCGACGAACAAGCCCGTGCCGATCGTGAGGAGGAGTCCGATGCCGAGGAGTATCCACTCAGACATCGCCACCTCCGCGAGCAGTCACGGGCGGGGGTCTATGACCTGGGGCAGCGGCAGAGGGAGGATCGTCCATTGTCGCCTCAGTATATCGGCGCGTCCTGCGCGATCGCCCGGAAGCGAGCGGAGCGTCACATCGAGCTCACCAACTGACCGGCAGCGCCTTGCCCTCCTCGTATCCCGCCGCCGACTGGATGCCGACGAGCGCCCGGTCGCGGAACTCCTGGAGCGTACGCGCCCCGGCATACGTGAACGAGCTCCGCACGCCCGAGGTGATCATGTCGAGCAGGTCCTCGATCGAGGGCCGCAGCGGATCGAGCGAGATCGCCGACGACGAGATGCCCTCGGCGAACAGCTCCTTGCGGGCGAGCTCGTAGGGCGAGAGACGGTCGAACCGCTCGCGCACCGCCTTCGTCGACGCCATGCCCCAGCTCTCCTTGTAGAGGCGACCGGATGCATCGTGCCGCAGCAGGCCCGGAGCCTCGATCGTGCCCGCGAACCAGGACCCGATCATGACCGAGGCGGCGCCGGCGGCGAGCGCGAGCGCGACGTCGCGCGGGTAGCGCACCCCGCCGTCGGCCCACACGGTCGCGCCGAGCTCCCTCGCGGCCTCCGCCGTCTCGAGCACCGCCGAGAACTGCGGGCGACCGACCGCGGTCATCATGCGGGTCGTGCACATCGCGCCGGGGCCGACGCCCACCTTCAGCACGTCGGCACCCGCCTCGACGAGGTCGGCGACCGCGTCGGCGGTCACGATGTTGCCGGCGACGATCGGGATGTCGAGGCCGAGGTCGCGCACGATCGACACGGCGCGGAGCATGCCCTCCTGATGTCCGTGCGCGGTGTCGATGACGAGCATGTCGACCCCTGCGGCGGCGAGCGCCGTCGCCTTCGCCGCGACGTCGCCGTTGATGCCGACCGCCGCGGCGACCCGCAACCGCCCGTCGGCGTCGACGTTCGGCTCGTAGATCGTGCCGCGCAGCGCGCTCCGGCGGCTGAGCGTGCCGACCACGCGCCCGTGCTCGAGCACCGGGGCGAATTCGAGCTCCGCCTCGACCATGAGGTCGAATGCACGGCGCGGCGTCGACACGTCGTCGGCGTCGAGGGAGGCGAGTCCGCCGTGCACGAGGTCGCCGAGCCGCGCATCGGGCAGCGCCGTCGCGAGCCGCTCGGCCGGGATGCATCCGACGTACTCGCCGCGGGAGTCGTGCAGCACGATGCCGTGGCCCGCGATCGGCGGCAGCACCTCGAGGGCGTCGGCGGCCGAGGCATCCGGACTGAACTCGTGCGGCGTGTCGAAGCGGGGCGACTGCGCCTTGACCGCGCGGATCGCCTCGTCGAGATCCTGCAGGTGCATGTCCTGCGGCAGCACCCCGAGTCCGCCCCGTCGGGCGAGCGTCGCCGCGAGGCGCGGCCCGGTGATCGAGTTCATGTTCGCCGACACGAGCGGGATGGAGGCGCCCGAACCGTCATCGGGCGCGAGCGAGACGTCGAGACGGCTCGTGACGGCGGAACGACTCGGAACGAGGAACACGTCCGAGTAGGTGAGGTCGTGGCTGGGTGTCGTCCGGTAGAACTCCATGTCGCCACGCTACCGCCGCGCCGTGCTCGGGGCCCCATTCAGGGGATTAGGCTGGGAGGCGGTGATTCGTCATGCCCGCGCGTATGGCGAGACCGCGAAGCAGGTAATCCAGCATCAATGGAGAGAGTGGGCGAGAGGCTGTGTCGAGCCAATTGACCGGGTCGGGATCCGACGAGACGACGTCGGGCGAATACGGAGCCAATGAATGGCTCGTCGACGAGATGTACGAGAAGTTCCTCGTCGATCCCCAATCGGTCGACAGGACCTGGTGGCCGGTGCTCGAGCACTACCGCCAGGTGAAGACCGAGGGCGGCGACCCATCGAACAGTGCGCCGGCGACGGATGCCGCGGTGGCGACGCCCCCGGCCGACGCCGCACCCCCTGCACCTGCGGCGCCCGCTGCACCTGCGGCGCCCGCTGAGCCCGCGGCACCCGCAGGCTCCCCCGCGGCCGCAGCACCGGCTTCCGAGCCCGCGGCGCCGTCGACGGCACCCGTGCCCGTCATCGGGCAGACGCCGGCCGCGCGCACGACCTCGGTCGCCCCGCGCACGCAGCCCGTGCCCGCCGACGTGCCGGTCACGAGCCCGCAGCCCATCGTGGCCGACGCCCCGAAGGAAGACGAGGTCGTCACCCTCAAGGGCATGCCGAAGGCGCTCGCGGCCAACATGGACGCCTCGCTCACCGTGCCGACCGCCACGAGCGTCCGCACGATCCCGGCGAAGCTCATGATCGACAACCGCATCGTGATCAACAACCACCTGCGGCGTTCGCGCGGTGGCAAGATCTCGTTCACCCACCTCATCGGCTGGGCGCTCATCCAGGCGCTCAAGGAGTTCCCGAGCCAGAACGTCTACTACGCCGAGCTCGACGGCAAGCCGAGCCTCGTCAAGCCCGCGCACATCGGCCTCGGCATCGCGATCGACATCCCGAAGCCCGACGGCTCCCGCGCCCTGCTCGTGCCCGCGATCAAGCGCGCCGAGACGATGACGTTCAACGAGTACCTCGCGGCCTACGAAGACCTCGTGCAGCGCGCCCGCCAGAACAAGCTGAAGGCCGACGACTTCGCCGGTGCGACGGTCTCGCTGACCAACCCCGGCGGCATCGGCACCGTGCACTCGGTGCCCCGCCTCATGAAGGGCCAGGGCTGCATCATCGGCGCCGGCGCCCTCGAGTACCCCGCCGAGTTCCAGGGCGCGTCCGAGAAGACGCTCGCGCACCTCGCGATCGGCAAGACGATCACGCTGACGTCGACCTACGACCACCGCGTCATCCAGGGCGCCGGCTCGGGCGAGTTCCTGAAGAAGGTGCACGAGCTGCTCCTCGGCCAGCGCGGCTTCTACGAGAACCTGTTCGCCGCGCTCCGCCTCCCCTACGAGCCGATCCGCTGGGCACCCGACATCTCGGTCGACATCGCGAGCGCGATCGACAAGACCGCTCGCGTGCAGGAGCTCATCAACGCGTTCCGCGTGCGCGGGCACCTGATGGCCGACATCGACCCGCTCGAGTACGTGCAGCGATCGCACCCCGACCTCGACATCGCGAGCCACGGCCTGACGTTCTGGGACCTCGACCGCGAGTTCGTCACGGGCGGCTTCGGCGACAAGCGCACCGCGCAGCTGCGCGACATCCTCGGCGTGCTCCGCGACTCGTACTGCCGCACGATCGGCATCGAGTACATGCACATCCAGGACCCGGTGCAGCGCAAGTGGATCCAGAACGAGGTCGAGCGCAGCTACGAGAAGCCGACGCACGACGAGCAGATGCGCATCCTCGGCAAGCTCAACGAGGCGGAGGCGTTCGAGACCTTCCTGCAGACGAAGTACGTCGGCCAGAAGCGCTTCAGCCTCGAGGGCGGCGAGTCGGTCATCCCGCTGCTCGACGAGATCCTGCAGGGCGCCGCGAAGGCGGGCCTCGACGAGGTCGCCATCGGCATGGCGCACCGCGGTCGCCTGAACGTGCTCACGAACATCGCCGGCAAGACCTACGGCCAGGTGTTCCGCGAGTTCGAGGGCACCCAGCAGTCGAAGGGCTTCTCGGGCTCCGGCGACGTCAAGTACCACCTCGGCACCCAGGGCACCTTCACCGCCGACGACGGGCACCAGATCCCCGTCTCGCTCGCGGCGAACCCCTCGCACCTCGAGGCCGTCGACGGCGTGCTCGAGGGCATCGTGCGCGCCAAGCAGGACAGGAAGCCGATCGGCACGTTCTCGACGCTGCCGATCCTCGTGCACGGCGACGCGGCGATGGCCGGTCAGGGCGTCGTGCTCGAGACGATGCAGATGTCGCAGCTCCGCGGCTACCGCACCGGCGGCACCATCCACGTCAACATCAACAACCAGGTCGGCTTCACCACGGTGCCGGGCGACGCCCGCTCGTCGATCTACTCGACGGATGTCGCAAAGACCATCCAGGCGCCGATCTTCCACGTGAACGGCGACGACCCCGAGGCCGTCGTGCGCGTCGCGGAACTCGCGTTCCGCTACCGCCAGGAGTTCAAGCGCGACGTCGTCATCGACCTCGTCTGCTTCCGTCGACGCGGCCACAACGAGGGCGACGACCCCTCGATGACCCAGCCCCTGATGTACAACCTCATCGAGGCGAAGCGCTCGGTGCGCAAGCTCTACACCGAGGCCCTCGTCGGTCGCGGCGACATCACCGAGGCCGAGTACGAAGAGGCGCACCGCGACTTCCAGGACCGCCTGGAGCGGGCCTTCGCCGAGACGCACGCCGCGCAGACCGGGGCGATCCCGATCATCGGCGCGACCGAGTCGACGGCGCCGGCGGAGCCCGTCTCGGGCGAACTCGAGACCACGGGCGTCTCCACCGAGGTCGTGCACGCCATCGGCGACGCGTTCAACAACAAGCCCTCGGGCTTCACGGTGCACCCGAAGATCCAGCAGCTCCTGACGAAGCGACTCGACATGAGCCGCAACGGCAAGGTCGACTGGGGCTTCGGCGAGCTGCTCGCCCTCGGCTCCCTGCTCCTCGAAGGCACCCCGGTGCGCTTCGCCGGTCAGGACGCCCGTCGCGGCACGTTCGTGCAGCGCCACGCCGTGCTGCACGACCGGGTCAACGGCCAGGAATGGCTGCCGCTGCAGAACCTCTCCGAGAACCAGGCACGGTTCTGGATCTACGACTCGCTGCTCTCCGAGTACGCGGCCATGGGTTTCGAGTACGGCTACTCGGTCGAGCGGGCCGATGCCCTCGTCATGTGGGAGGCGCAGTTCGGCGACTTCGCGAACGGCGCGCAGACCATCATCGACGAGTTCATCTCCTCGGCCGAGCAGAAGTGGGGCCAGCGCTCGAGCGTCGTGCTCCTGCTCCCGCACGGCTACGAGGGCCAGGGCCCCGACCACTCGAGCGCCCGCATCGAGCGGTACCTGCAGCTCTGCGCCGAGAACAACATGACGGTGGCGCGCCCGTCGACGCCCGCGTCGTACTTCCACCTCCTGCGTCGTCAGGCCTACGCACGGCCGCGGCGCCCCCTGGTGGTCTTCACCCCGAAGGCGATGCTGCGCCTGCGCGGTGCCACGAGCGAGGTCGCCGACTTCACGAGCGGCCGCTTCGAGCCGGTCATCGACGACGCCCGCATCACCGACAAGGCCGCCGTCAAGCGGGTCGTGTTCGTCTCGGGCAAGATCTACTACGACCTGCTGGCCGAGCTCGAGAAGCAGCAGAACACCGAGGTCGCGCTCGTGCGCCTCGAGCAGCTGTACCCCCTGCCCGCCGGCGAGCTGAAGGCCGTCGCGGAGTCGTACCCCAACGCCGAGCTGATGTGGGCTCAGGACGAGCCCGAGAACCAGGGCGCGTGGCCGTACTTCATCATCGAGACGAACAAGCTCGGCGACCGGCCGGTGCGCGTCGTGGCACGAACGGCGGCGGCCTCCCCCGCCACCGGTTCCGCGAAGCGGCACGCCACCGAGCAGGCCGAGCTCGTGCGGACTGCGACGACGCTCTAGCCGGAACGGCACGAACGAACGAAGCGAGCGGATGCCCCGGGGC
>NZ_JBHURI010000078.1:0-19848 GCF_042673425.1 Agromyces sp. NPDC056965
GCCCTTCGTCGTCTGCGTCGCAGTGCCGAAGCGTCAGTGCGCCGTCGGCGCGCCCTCCATCATGTCGGCGGGCTTGCGCACGAAGAAGGCTCCGACGATCGCGAGCAGCGAGAGGATCGCTCCCACCATGAACGCCGACCGGATGCCGGATGCCGCGGCCGCCTCGGCCGTTGCGCCCGCCGTGGTCGCGGTCAGCGACTGCGTCGCCATGATCGTCACGAAGAGCGCCGTGCCGGCCGCACCGGCCACCTGCTGCACGGTGCCGACGATCGCCGAGCCGTGCGAGTAGAACTTCGGGTCGACCGAGCCGAGCGCCGAGGTGAACAGCGGGGTGAACATGAACGCGAGACCGACCGAGAGCACGACGTGCGCGACGAGCAGCAGCCACGGCGAGGTCGTGTCGGTCACAAGCGTGAGCGACCAGAGCACGCCGCTGACGACGAACGCGCCTGGCACCAGCAGCGGAGTCGGACCGAGTCGGTCGAACAGCCGGCCGACGGTCGGGCCGAGCAGGCCCATGGTGAGGCCGCCGGGCAGCAGCAGCAGGCCGGTCATGATCGGCTCGAGGTGCAGCACGTTCTGCAGGTAGATCGGCAGCAGGATGATCGTTCCGAACAGCGCCGCCATCATGATCGTCATGAGGCCGATCGAGATCGAGAAGTTGCGCGACAGGAACGTGCGCAGGTCGAGCAGCGCACGGTCGTGCCGCTGCAGGATCAGCTGGCGCCAGATGAACCCGGCGATGGCGATCGCGCCGACCCCGAACGCGATCCACATGGGTGCCGCACCGAGGCTGCTGCCGGCGGTCTCGGCGCCGATGAGGCTGAGCCCGTAGACGAGGCCGCCGAAGCCGAAGGCCGACAGCACCACCGAGAACACGTCGATGGGGATCTTGCGAGGTTCGCTGACGTTCTCGACCCGGCGGATGCCGATGACGAGCATCACGAGCGCGATCGGCAGCACGAGCCAGAACATGAACCGCCACGAGAGCGAGTTCAGGATGAGGCCCGAGATGGTCGGGCCGATCGCGGGAGCCACCGACATCACGATCGCGACGCGGCCCATGAGCCGTCCGCGATCGCTCGGGGCGACCAGCGTCATGAGCGTCGTCATGAGCAGCGGCATCATGATGGCCGTGCCGCTCGCCTGCACCACGCGGCCGACGAGGAGCACCTCGAAGCCCGGAGCCATGGCCGCGATGAACGTGCCGGTCGAGAAGAGGCTCATGGCGGCGATGAAGATCGGCCGCGTCGCGAAGCGCTGCAGCAGGTAGCCGGTGATCGGGATGACGACGGCCATCGTCAGCATGAACGCGGTGGTCAGCCACTGCGCGGCGGAGATGGAGATGCCGAGGTCGACGACGAGGTGCGGGATCGCCACGCCCATGATCGTCTCGTTGAGGATGACGACGAAGGAGGCGGCGAGGAGGAGCCAGATCACCCGGTTGTTGCGGGCGCCGTGCAGCGCCTCGACATCGGAGTGCTCGTGCGTGCTGGTGTCGCCCGCAGGAGCGACGACGGGGTCATGGAGTTCGGGAACGGCGCGTTCGGTCAAGGAAGATGCGTCCAATCGATGTCAGCGCAGAACTGCGCCGGAGAATTGCGTCGAATACGTTGGTCAACCCGCGTCGGGTGACTCGCTATTCCCCGATTCCGACATCGATCGGAACGCATGGAATCGAGCGCTCTGGGAGCGCGTCGATCAGTTGGGAAACTCGGTCGCGCGGGGCGGCTTACGGAGCCGGGGCCGGGCCGTCGGTCGGGGTGGGCCGGGGGAGCCAGCCCTCGAGGAGCTGCTCTTCGGGAGCGAGCTCGTTCTCGATGCGCCGCTCGTTCGCCTTGTCAGCTGCAGGTGTCGATTCGCTCATGTCGCCACGATACCGCGAACGGCCGATACGGCACGAGCGACGGATGCCGCGGCATCCGTCATCTCTGCGGCCGTGGTCTCCGCGCCGAGCGTGAATCGCACGGCCGTCTGCGCGAGTTCGGCCGGCAGTCCGATCGCCGTGAGCACGTGCGAGGGCTCGTCGCTGCCGGCCGCGCAGGCCGATCCGCTCGAGCAGACGACACCGTCTCGTTCGAGCTCGAGCAGCACCGCCTCGCCGCTCGTGCCGGGGAAGACGAAGGAGATCGTGCCCGGCAGCCGGTGCTCGGGGTCGCCGGTCGGCTGCGCACCGGGAACGGTGGCCGCGATCGTCGCCGTGAACTCCGTGCCGAGTGAGGCGACGCGTGCCGCGGCATCCGCTCGCTCGGCCTCTGCGAGCCGCAGGGCCGTCGCGAAGGCGACCGCGCCGGCGACGTTCTCGGTGCCCGACCTGCGGCCGCGTTCCTGCCCGCCGCCGTGCAGCACCGGCTCGAGCTGGAGCCGGCCGCGCACGACGAGCGCGCCCGTGCCCTTCGGAGCGCCGACCTTGTGGCCGGCGAGCGAGAGGGCGTCGACGCCGAGTGCGTCGAGTGAGAGGGGGAGCCAGCCGGCCGCCTGGACGGCATCGGTGTGCATGAGCGCGCCGGCGGCGTGGGCGACGGCGGCGAGCTCGGCGATCGGCTGCACCGTGCCGATCTCGTTGTTCGCGAGCTGCACCGACACGAGCGCGGTGTCGGGCCGCACGACCCGGGCGAGCGCCTCGGGAGTCACGAGGCCGCCGGCATCGACCTCGACTCGGGAGATCTCGAAGCCGTGCACCCTCTCGAGGTACGCCGCGGATTCGAGCACCGCCTCGTGTTCGATCGGCGAGACCACGAGGTGCCGGCCGCGGGGGTTCGCGAGGGCGAGGCCCTTCACCGCGAGGTTGTCGGCCTCGGTGCCGCCGCTCGTGAACACGACGTCGCCGGGGCGGCATCCGATGACCGCGGCGACTGCGGCGCGCGCGTCGGCGAGTGCGCGGGACGCCTCGTCGCCGAGCGCGTGGTGGCTCGACGGGTTGCCGAACGAGCCCGAGAGGAACGGCCACATCGCCTCGAGCGCCTCCCGGCGCACGGGCGTCGTGGCCGCGTGATCGAGGAAGATCACGTCGCGACCGCCACGTCGAGGCCGAGGTCGAGCGAGCGCACCGAGTGGGTGAGCGCGCCGACGGAGATCACGTCGACTCCCGTCGCGGCGATCTCGCGCACGGTCTCGAGCGAGACGCCGCCGGAGGCCTCGACGATCGCGCGACCCGCGATGAGCGCGACGCCCGCCCGGAGCCCCTCGGGCGTGAAGTTGTCGAGCATGACCGTGTCGGCGCCGCCCGCCAGCACGGACTCGACCTGGTCGAGGCGATCGACCTCGACCTCGAGGTGGGCCGTGTGCGGCATCCGCTCGCGCGCGGCACGGAGCGCGGTCGCGAGGTCGTGACCGCCCGCCGTGAGCACCGCGAGGTGGTTGTCCTTCGCCATCACCGCGTCGGAGAGGGAGCGGCGATGGTTGCGGCCGCCGCCGTCGCGCACCGCCTGGCGCTCGAGGCTGCGCAGCCCAGGCGTCGTCTTGCGGGTGTCGACGATGCGCGCTCGCGTGCCGGCCGTCTCGGCGACGTAGCGGGCGGTGAGCGTCGCGATGCCCGACATGCGCTGCACGAGGTTCAGGCCGACGCGCTCGGCGCGCAGGATGCCGCGGGCGGGACCGCTGACCCGGGCGAGCACCGCGCCCGCCTCGAACGGTTCGCCGTCGGCCGCGAGCGGTTCGACGACGATGCCCGGGTCGACGAGCCGGAACGCCGCGGCGAACACCTCGATGCCGCTGAGCACGCCCGGTTCGCGCGCCATGAGCACGGCGGTCGCGGTCGCGGTCGCGGGGATCAGCACCTCGGAGGTCAGATCGCCCCACGGCGCGTCCTCGTCGAGCGCGGCACCCACGATGCGGTCGATCTCTCGGATATCGGTCATCAGGCGGCCTCTCGTTCGAGCGGGACGGGGAGCTGGGCGACGACGTCGGGATCGTCGGTGCGGTAGTGCGCGCCGCAGCTCGTGCGTCGAGCACGAGCGGCCGCGACGGTCAGGCGGGCGAGGTCGAGCAGGTTGCGATCCTCGGCATCGCGGCGGTTGCTCGGCTCGGGCGCACGCCATGCATCGAGCCGAGCGGATGCCTCGGCCAGCCCCGCCTCGTCGCGTTCGAGCCCGACGTGGCGCCACATCAGCGCGCGCAGTTCGTCGCGGTCGACGGGTGCCCCGCGCACGACGTCGGAAGGCCGTGCCGAGACACCGGCTGCCGCGTAGGCATGTGCGTGCGCACCGGCATCCCGTGTCGACGACGACTCCCACGCCGTGATCGCCCGCACGGCGCGCTCGGCGAACACGGCCGCCTCGAGCAGCGAGTTCGATGCGAGTCGGTTCGCTCCGTGCACGCCCGTGCGGGCGACCTCGCCGACGGCGTAGAGGCCGGGCAGGCTCGTGCGGCCGTCGAGGTCGGTCGCGACGCCGCCCATCGCGTAGTGCGCGGCCGGGGTGACGGGAAACGGCTCACTGGCCCAGTCGAAGCCGGCCGCACGCACGACGGCATCGAGCCCGGGGAAGCGCCGGACGAGCTCCGCGCCGCCGAGCGCCGTCGCGTCGAGCAGCACGGGTGCGCCGCCCTGCTCGAGCGATCGCCGCCAGACCGCGCGGGCCACGACGTCGCGCGGAGCGAGTTCGCCGCGCGGGTCGACGTCGAGCATGAATCGGTGTCCGCTCGCGTCGCGCAGCACCGCGCCCTCGCCGCGCACCGCCTCGGAGATGAGCGGGGTGCCCGGTGCGGCCAGCGCAGTCGGGTGGAACTGGGTGAACTCGAGGTCGGCGACGCGCGCGCCGGCCCGCCATGCCGCCGCCACGCCGTCACCGGTCGCGACCGCCGGGTTCGTCGTATGCCGGAAGAGGTATCCGCTGCCGCCCGTCGCGAGCACGACCGCGTCGGCACGGCGTTCGACGAGGGTGCCGGATGCCCCGAGCAGCCGTGCTCCGACCACGCGCCCGCCCTCGAGCACGAGGTCGACGAGCATCGTCTGCTCGTCGATCGCGACCGCCCGCCGCCGAACGGTCGCGACGAGGGCGTGCTCGATCGCCGCACCCGTGGCGTCGCCGCCCGCATGCAGGACGCGGGCGCGGGAGTGCGCCGCCTCGAGGCCGCGCTCGAGTCCGGATTCGCCGCGGTCGAACGCGACCCCGAAGCGGATCAGGTCGCGAACACGATCGGGGCCCTCCTCGACGAGCACGCGCACGGCCGCCGGATCGGCGAGACCGGCGCCGGCCTCGATCGTGTCGGCGAAGTGGCGCTCGGCGGAGTCGTCGGGGAAGAGGGCCGCCGCGATGCCGCCCTGCGCGTAGCGCGTGTTGCCCTCGGCGAGCTCCGCCTTCGTGACGAGGTCGACGGTGTGCCCGGCGTCGGTGGCCTTGACCGCGGCCCAGAGCCCGGCGATGCCGCCGCCGATCACGAGCACGCGAGCCATGTCAGGCTCCCGCGACCGGCTGCTGGGCCACGGGCGGCTTCGCTGCGAGCATCCGCTCGAGGGCGACGCGCGCGGGCTCGGCGACCTCGTCGGCGACCGTGATGCGGTTGACGACGCGGCCCGCGACGAGTTCCTCGAGCACCCACGCGAGGTAGCCGGGGTGGATGCGGTACATCGTCGAGCACGGGCAGACGACGGGGTCGAGGCAGAAGATCTCGTGCTGCGGGTACTCCGCCGCGAGGCGCTGCACGAGGTTGATCTCGGTGCCGATCGCGAAGGTCGAGCCGGCGGGCGCCGCCTGGATCGCCTTCACGATGAAGTCCGTCGAGCCTGCGGCATCCGCTGCATCGACGACCGGCATGGGGCACTCGGGGTGCACGATGACCTGCACGCCGGGGTGGTCGATGCGCGCCTGCGCGATCTGGTCGGCCGTGAAGCGCCGGTGCACCGAGCAGAAGCCGTGCCAGAGGATGACGCGGGCGTCGGCCAGCTCGCCCGCCGTGTTGCCGCCGAGCGCCTTTCGCGGGTTCCACATCGGCATCTGCTCGAGCGGTACGCCCATGGCCTTCGCCGTGTTGCGGCCGAGGTGCTGGTCGGGGAAGAAGAGCACCCGCTGCCCGCGCTCGAACGCCCACTCGAGCACGGTCTTCGCGTTCGACGAGGTGCACACGATGCCGCCGTGCCGGCCGACGAAGCCCTTGAGCGCCGCCGAGGAGTTCATGTAGGTCACCGGGATGACCGGCACCCTGCCCTCGGCGTCGGTCGCCGAGAGGTCGCCGTAGACGTCGGCGAGCTGCTCCCAGCACTCCTCGACGCTCGACTCGTCGGCCATGTCGGCCATCGAGCAGCCGGCGGCGAGGTTCGGCAGGATCACGGCCTGCTCGGGCGTCGAGAGCAGGTCGGCCGTCTCGGCCATGAAGTGCACGCCGCAGAAGACGATGGCCTCGGCATCGGGCCGGGTGAGCGCGGCGTTCGCGAGCTGGAACGAGTCGCCGACGAAGTCGGCGTGCTCGACGACCTCGTCGCGCTGGTAGAAGTGGCCGAGCACGACGGCGCGGTCGCCGAGGGTCGCCTTCGCGGCGCGGATGCGCGCGTGCAGCTCGTCGGCGGAGGCCGTGCGGTACGACTCGGGCAGCGCGCCCTGTCGAGGCGAGCCCGTGGGGATGACATCGCCCATCGACGAGCCGGGTCCGTACGCGACGGGGCCTGCGTCGAACTCCCACGGTCCCTTCGCGAGTTCGGGCGAGCACGACTCACCGGCGGCGGCTCCGGCCGCGATGAGCCGGATGGTGCGGTCGACGGATGCCGCGGCGCGCGTGTCGTCGAGCTGCGGATCTTCGATGGAGATGGTCATGATGCCGGTCGCTCCCTCAGGGGTTCGGTTCGGGCGGACGGTTCGGGGGTCGCCTCCGCGAGGGCGGTGGAGTCGTAGCGATAGAGCTTCGGGGGCCGGTTGCGTGCGCCGGCCAGGCGCTCGCCGGTCTCGTGGAGCCGGCCCGAGGCGAGCATCGTGCGGCGGAAGTTCGCCGGGTCGAGCGGACGCTGGAGCACCGCCTCGACGACCTCGCGGAGCTCGGCGAGCGTGAAGGTCTCGCCGAGGAAGGCGTGCGCGATCCACGCGTACTCGACCTTGGTGCGCAGCCGCCAGAGGGCGTACTCGATGATGCGGTTGTGGTCGAACGCGAGGGCGGGCAGCGTGTCGGCGGGCACCCAGCGCACGTTCGGGCCGGCGGTCGCGCGGGCGGCCTCGTCGCGCTGCACGAGCGCCCAGTAGACGACCGAGACGACGCGGGCGTCGGGGGAGCGGTCGACCTCGCCGAAGGTGTAGAGCTGCTCGAGGTAGGTGGGGGCGAGGCCGGTCGTGAGTCGCAGGGTGCGAGCGGCAGCCGCCTCGAGCTCCTCGGTGGGCGGCAACCAGCCGCCGGGCAGGGCCCAGAGTCCGAGTTGCGGCTCGCGCGTGCGGCGCACGAGCGGCGTCCAGAGCACGGGGCGACCGGTGCGATCGGGGCGCAGCGCGAAGATCACCGTCGAGACGGCGAGGCGCGTCACGGCGTCGCCGCCGGGTTCCGCCTGTTGCGACATCCTCGCCTCCGCTCTTCTGGTCAGACTGACTCGAACTGTCTCGACGACAGCTTACAGTCGCTTTGACCAGAACCCAAAGTGCATGACTGCGCCGGCATCGCTCGCTTGCATGCCGCTTCTCATCTCTCTCATCTCATGTCGCTCCTCATCGATGCAGCAGATTCGCACCGACTGTCGTGGCCGAACGGTGCTCTACTGCTGCATCGTTGCCGGCAGTCGCCATCGATGGCGGCTGCTCGAGAGGGCCAGAGAGCGCGGCACGGGCACAAGGGTGAGCCTGGCGGCCCTCGGCTCTACCCGACCCAACCGTGCTGACGTAGTCGAGCGGCGATGCGGTCGGTGGTCTCACGTGAGGCGGCCGAGTCGAGGTCGGGCACATCCCGTGCGCTCACCCGGATGACGGACCAGCCGATGTCCTGTATCCGCTCGTATCGACGGATGTCGCGTCGGAACTGCTCCGTCGTGCGGTGGTAGTCGCCTTCGTACTCGATCCCGACGCGGTACTCGGGGTAGGCGAGATCGACCGTCGGCGGATACGCGCCGAGCCGCGGGTCGACGATCGTGAAGTTGAGGAGCGGTTCGGGCAGGCCGGCTGCGACGATGCGCAGCCGGAGGAGGCTCTCGCGGCGCGACAGCGGGCCCGATCGCACGAGCGGGAGGGCTGCACGCAACCGGCGGGCGCCGGGGCTGCCGTGATGGCGTGCGACACCCGCGGTGAGCATCGGGACGGTCGCCGCGGGTCGCGTGCCGCGCGGCCCGGCGTGGCCGGTGACGAGGAAGTCGCCGGCGGCCACGAGGTCGTCGATGCCGAGGAGGATCCCGAGCTGGCACCAGGTCGTCACCGGGTCGGTCATCGCAACACCGTCGGCGACGTTGAGCCGCGTACGACCGCGATCGAGCTGATGACCGATGACGCCGCGTACGCGCGGCTGCGGGGCGCCCCTCAATACCGAGACGTGCAGCCGCGTGTCGGACTCCACGCGCAGCGGAAGCGGAACGTGGTTCAGCAGCGCTGCCGTCGCGTGGCTGAAGAACTGAGTCGGCGGCATCCGTCGCGCGTAAGCGGCAGCGAGGGTGGCGACCGTCCGTTCGGAGCCCGCGTCAAGGCGCGCGCCGCGAAAGGGCGTGACGAGATCGGATGCCGCGAGGCGACGGCGACTCGCTCCGGCCCGGCGCGCCTCGGCTTCAGCGAAGGCCGTGAGCGAGGCGAATTCCTCGGGCAGCGGTGTCGGTCGACGCATCCGCTCAGCGTGCCGCAGGTGGCGCGATCATGCGGCGAGTTCTCCACATTCCGAGCTGCGCGTGCTCGCGTCTTCGAACTATGCAGCAGAAGAGCGCGCAGTGAGTGCGTCAGAGCGTGCTCTATTGCTGCATGGTTGGTGGTTGGTGGTTGGTGGTTGGTGGTTGGTGGTTGGTGGTTGGTGGGGTGCTCGGTGGTCCTCGGTGGCGATGTGGGTGGCGGCGCAGATCACAGTCGATGCCCAGCCGGCGCCGGAGCGCCCCGCTGCTAGGATCGAGGCACAATCTCATACCGGGCCATCGACGCGTCGCGGGAGAGCCGGTCAGCACCAACGAACTGCGCCCGACCGGCACCGAAGGAGCAAGCCTCCCCGCCAATCTCTCAGGTCACTACACCGCGATGACGAGGCCGCTCTGAAAAGTGGATTCCGCGACGCCTCGCGGCCTCCCGCCCACGGTGAAAGCGCTTCCGCGTGAAACTCTCAGGCTCATGACAGAGGGGGAGTTCCCACACGGCGCCGCCTCAGCGACCGTGACAACGCCGGCGCACGCCGGCACGTCTGGAGAACTCTCGTGACCAACGAACCCGGTACCGCCAGCCTCGAACACTCGAGCTCCGAGCGGCGCAGCCCCCTCGATGCCGTGCACCGCGCCGCGGGTGCGAGCTTCACCGACTTCGCCGGCTGGCAGATGCCGGTGCGCTACTCCAGCGACCTCGCCGAGCACCACGCCGTGCGCACCGCAGCCGGCCTCTTCGACCTCTCGCACATGGGCGAGATCGTGCTCATCGGCCCGCAGGCCGCCGCCGCGCTCGACCACGCGCTCGCCGGCAAGCTCTCGGCCATCGAGATCGGGCAGGCCAAGTACTCGCTGCTGCTCGCCGAAGACGGCGGCATCATCGACGACCTCGTCGTCTACCGCACGGGCGACGACCGCTACATGGTCGTCGCGAACGCCTCGAACGCGGCCGTCGTCGCCGACGAGCTCCGCGCCCGCGCGGCCGACTTCGACACGATCGTCTCCGACGAGAGCGACGACATCGCGCTCATCGCACTCCAGGGTCCCGACGCGCGAGCGGTGCTGCTCGAGACGCCGGGCTTCGGCGTCGACGGCCCGGGCAACGACGAAGAGGACTTCGACGCGAAGCTCGAGGCGCTCAAGTACTACCGAGCCTTCCCGGCCACCTTCGAGGGCGAGCCCGTGCTCGTCGCACGCACGGGCTACACGGGCGAAGACGGTTTCGAGCTCTATCTCGCCCCCGAGCGCGCGACCCGACTGTGGGAGGCGCTCGCCGAGACCGGCGGCCCCCGAGTGACGCCCTGCGGGCTCGCGAGCCGCGACACCCTGCGCCTCGAGGCGGGCATGCCGCTCTACGGCCACGAGCTGAGCCGCGACATCCTGCCCGTGCAGGCCGGCCTCGGTCGCGTGGTCGCACTCGCCAAGCCCGAGCAGTTCGTCGGACGTGCCGCCATCGAGCAGGGCCCCGCAGCGGATGCCCCGGTGCTCGTCGGCCTCGCAGCCGAGGGCCGCCGCGCGGCGCGCGCCGAGTACGAGGTCTTCGACGGCGACAGCGCCGATGCCGCGCGCGTCGGCGTCATCACGAGCGGGGCGCTCTCGCCCACGCTCGGTCACCCGATCGCCATGGCGCTCGTGGCGCCCGGCGTCGCCGAGGCCGGCCGCGAGCTCTTCGTCGACGTGCGGGGAACGCGCGTCGCGGCATCCGTCGTCGCCCTGCCGTTCTACAAGCGCACCGCCTGAGCCGGCACGACCGACCCCCACCCACGATCGCACCCACCGCACGACTCACGAGGAGCACGCCATGACCGACCAGACCGCACTGCACTACACCGAAGAACACGAGTGGATCGCCATCGACGGCGACGTCGCGACGATCGGCATCACCGACTACGCCGCCGAGAAGCTCGGCGACGTCGTCTTCGTCGAGCTGCCCGGGGCCGGCACGACCGTGACCGAGGGCACCGTCGTCGGCGAGATCGAGTCAACGAAGTCGGTCGGCGAGCTCTTCGCCCCCGTCAGCGGCGAGGTCGTCGAGGCGAACCAGGCCGTCGTCGACTCGCCCGAGCTCGTCAACAGCGACCCGTTCGGCGAGGGCTGGCTCATCAAGGTCAACGCCTCGAGCCTCCCCAAGTTCCTCACGCACGCCGAGTACCGCGCACTGGTCGGAGAGTAAGCACCACGATGAGCACCCCCACCTCCTCAGCATTCGACCTCGACGCCTTCGGACGTCGCCACATCGGCACCAGCCCGAGCGACCACGGGCTCATGCTCGCCGAACTCGGGTACGACTCCCTCGACGCCCTCATGGCCGCCGCGGTGCCCACGTCGATCCGCATGGGGGAGGTGCTGAACTCGGCGATCCCCGCCGCAGCCACCGAGCGCGAGGCGCTTGCGGAGCTCGCCGCGCTCGCCGAGCAGAACACCGTGCGCACCTCGATGATCGGCCTCGGCTACTTCGGCACGGTCACGCCGTCGGTGATCCAGCGCAACGTGCTCGAGAACCCGAGCTGGTACACGGCCTACACGCCGTACCAGCCCGAGATCTCGCAGGGCCGCCTCGAGGCGCTCATCAACTTCCAGACGATGGTCACCGACCTCACCGGGCTCGACACCGCGAACGCGTCGATGCTCGACGAGGGCACCGCTGTCGTCGAGGGCATGCTCCTCGCCCGCCGCGCCTCGAAGTCGACCTCGAACCGCTTCATCGTCGACGCCGACGCACTGCCGCAGACGCTGGCCCTCCTCGAGTCGCGCTCCGAGGCGGTCGGCATCGAGCTCGTCGTCGCCGCGCTCGACGAGCAGACGGATGTCGCCGCCTTCGGCGAGCACTTCGGACTCTTCGTGCAGTACCCGGGCGCTTCGGGTCGCGTGTGGAACCCGGCATCCGTCATCGCCGCGTCGAAGGCGCAGGGCGGCCTCGTCGTCGCCGCCGCCGACCTGCTCGCCCTCGCCCTCATCACGAGCCCCGGAGAGCTCGGCGCCGACGTCGCCGTCGGCACCTCGCAGCGCTTCGGCGTGCCCATGGGCTTCGGCGGGCCGCACGCCGGCTACATGGCCGTGCGCAAGGGCCTCGAGCGGCAGCTGCCCGGCCGCCTCGTCGGCGTCTCGAAGGACGCCGTGGGCGCACCCGCGTACCGCCTCACCCTGCAGGCGCGCGAGCAGCACATCCGCCGTGAGAAGGCGACGTCGAACATCTGCACCGCGCAGGTGCTGCTCGCCGTCATGGCGTCGATGTACGCCGTGTACCACGGGCCCCGCGGCATCCGTCACATCGCCGTCTCGACCGCTGCGAAGGCGACCGCGCTCGCCGGTGTGCTGACGGGCTACGGCCTCACCCTCGCGCACGACACCTACTTCGACACGATCCGGGTGCACGTGCCGGGGCTCGCCGGCAACATCGTCGAGCGCGCCCGCGCCCTCGGCGTGAACGTCTGGGAGGCCGATGAGGCCACCGTGCACGTGGCCGTCGACGAGACGACGACCGAGGCCGAGCTCTCGCTCGTCGCGCAGGCGTTCGGCCTGCCCGAGCGCACCGAGGTCGCGGTCGACGCCGCGAGCCTGCCGGCCGTCGCGAGCGGCGAGCTGCGGCGCACGAGCGGCTACCTCGAGCACCCCGTCTTCAACACGCACCACTCCGAGACGCAGATGATGCGCTACCTCAAGCAGCTCGCCGACCGCGACTACGCGCTCGACCGCGGCATGATCCCGCTCGGCTCGTGCACGATGAAGCTCAACGCCGCCACCGAGATGCAGTCGGTCACCTGGCCCGAGTTCGCGAACCTGCACCCCTTCGCGCCCGAGGCCGATGTGGTCGGCACGCTCGGCCTGATCGAGCAGCTCGAGACCTGGCTCGCCGAGGTCACCGGGTACGACACCGTCTCGCTGCAGCCGAACGCGGGCAGCCAGGGCGAACTCGCGGGCCTCCTCGCGATCCGCGGCTACCACCACGCCAACGGCGAGACCGAGCGCACGGTGTGCCTCATCCCGTCGAGCGCGCACGGCACCAACGCGGCATCCGCGGTGCTCGCCGGCATGCGCGTCGTCGTCGTCGCGACCGACGAGCTCGGCAACGTCGACCTCGACGACCTGCGTGCGAAGATCGCCGAGCACGCCGCGAACCTCGCGGCCCTCATGATCACCTACCCGTCGACGCACGGCGTCTACGAGCACGAGGTGAAGACCATCACGCAGGCCGTGCACGACGCCGGCGGCCAGGTCTACGTCGACGGCGCGAACCTCAACGCCCTGCTCGGCTTCGCCCGCTTCGGCGACTTCGGCGGCGACGTCTCGCACCTGAACCTGCACAAGACGTTCTGCATCCCGCACGGCGGCGGCGGCCCCGGCGTCGGCCCGGTCGCGGCCAAGGCGCACCTCGCGCCCTACCTGCCCGGCCACCCGATGGCCCAGCGCGCCGACCATTCGGGCGGCGTCACGCACGACGGCGGACCGGTCTCGGCCGCGCCGTACGGCAGCCCGTCGATCCTGCCGATCTCGTGGGCCTACGTGCGCATGATGGGCTCCGAGGGCCTGAAGCAGGCGACCGCGTCGGCGGTGCTCGCCGCCAACTTCGTGGCCTCGCGCCTGCGCGAGCACTACCCCGTGCTCTACACGGGCGACAACGGACTCGTCGCGCACGAGTGCATCCTCGACCTGCGCCCGCTCACCGCGGCGACGGGCGTGACGGTCGACGACGTGGCGAAGCGCCTCGTCGACTACGGCTTCCACGCGCCGACGATGTCGTTCCCGGTCGCTGGCACGCTCATGATCGAGCCGACCGAGTCGGAGGACCTGGCCGAGCTCGAGCGCTTCGTCGAGGCGATGGTCGCCATCAAGGCCGAGGCCGACGCCGTCGCGGCGGGCGAGTGGCCCGCCGACGACAACCCCCTCGTGAACGCGCCGCACACCGCGGAGTCGGTCATCGCGGGGGAGTGGACCCACGCCTACACCCGCGAGCAGGCCGTGTACCCGGTGCACTCGCTCGTGCGCGGCAAGTACTGGGTGCCGGTGCGCCGCATCGACCAGGCCTACGGCGACCGCAACCTCGTGTGCGCCTGCCCGCCGGTCGAGGCCTTCGCGTAGCGAGCACCGTCGGCTCGGAAGCCGTCAGCTCAGGAGCCCGCCCCACACGGCGCGGGCTCCCGAGTCGCCGATCAGCACGAGCAGCACGGCGGTGCCCACCCCGACGACGACGGATGCCGCGGCGAGCCCGATGCGCACGGCCCGTGCCGCACCGGGCGAACCGCGGCGCATCCGCTCGTCGCCGTAGCGGAACCACGCCCACTGGGCCGCCGCGACGACGAAGAGCGCGATCGCCCACGGCAGGAGCATCTCGCCGAACTGCTGGTGCCGGGCGACCGCGGGAACCGGGCCGATCCGTGCGGCGAGCGACTGGCCGGCGGCGACCGTGATCGGCACGAGCACGAGCACGAGCGCGGCGCCGAGCGCGGTCACGATGCCGAGTCGGCGGCGGGCCGCCGGCCAGAACGCGCTGAGCAGCAGGGCGAGTACCGTGAGTGGCGTGAGCACGACCACGGCGTGCACGATGAGCGGATGCAGGGGCAGCCCCGCGATCTGGAGGACGTCCTCCGAGGCGACGGGTGCGAGATTCGTGGGATCCATGCCGTGAACACGACGCCGACGCCGCTCGGGTTCACCCTCGCGGCGAATGAACGATTCGGGGCGCGCTCTCGTTCTCAGGGCAGAGAACCGGAGGTGATGGATGCCGCTCGATGACGACAGTCGTCTGGCCGCGCTCTACGACGCGCACGGGCCGTCGGTGTGGAGGTACGTGGTGCACCTCACCGGCGACGCGGCCGGCGCCGACGACATCGTGCAGGAGACCCTGCTCCGTGCGTGGCGGAATCCTCGCATCATGGCCCAGGAACCGGCGTCGACGCGATCGTGGATGATCACGGTCGCCCGGAATCTCGTGATCGACGAGGCGCGGAGCGCGCGTCGGCGCCACGAGATCGGCGTCGCGGAGACCCCCGAGCGCGCGGAGCACGACGCGACCGACGCGCTGTTCGAGAGCCTGCTCGTCGAGGAGGCGATGACGACGCTGAGCCTCGAGCACCGGGCCGTGATCGTGCATGCCTACTACGGCGGATGCAGCGTGGCCGAGGTCGCTCGGCGGCTCGGCATCCCCGAGGGTACGGTGAAGTCCCGGTTGCACTACGGGCTTCGGGCCCTGCGGCTCGCGCTGCAGGAGAAAGGGGTGACGCGATGAACCCGGATCACGCGCGCTTCGCCGACTGGGACTCGGCCTACGTGCTCGGCGCGCTCTCGCCCGCCGAGCGGGGCGAGTTCGAGCAGCACCTCGAGACGTGCGAGCTCTGTCGTCGGTCCGTCGCCGAGCTCGCCCCGATGCCCGGGCTCCTCGCCCGGCTCTCGCCCGAACGTGCCGAGTCGCTCCTCGGCGAGCCGGGTGCCGAGCCCGTGCCGGCACCCCGCGACGACCTCCTCGACGTGGTGCGACTGGAGGACCGCCGTCGCCGGCGTCGTCGGGCCCGAACCTGGTGGATCGCCTCCGCGGCGGCCGCGGTGATCGCCGTCGTGGCGATCGCGGTGCCGCTCGCCGTCACCCGGCCGCAGTCCGTCTCCGAGTCGGTCGCGTTCGAGGCGGTCGCCGACCTGCCGCTCTCGGCGACGGCGACGCTGACCCAGGTCGCGTGGGGAACGAGGATCGAGCTCGACTGCAGCTACGCCGACGCCGAGGCATCCGACGCCCCGCCCGGCGGCTGGCCGTACGCGCTCGTCGTCGTCGGTCGCGACGGCGAGCGCACCGACGTGTCGAGCTGGCGGGCCAGTCCCGGATCCTCCGCCCGGCTGTCGGCGGGCGCCGCCCTCGATCTCGACGAGATCGCGTCGCTCGAGATCCGGGCGATGGGCAGCGGCGACGTGCTCATGCGGAGCGAGTTCGACTGAGCGTGAACCATTCGAGGCTGCGCTTCGTGCTTCTGGAGAGGCCGCAACCGCGGCCCTGAGCACGAGAGAAGGACTTCGCATGAAGCTGCGCATCGCAACAGGATTTGCCGTCGTGGGACTCGTCGTGGCACTCGCGGGCTGCTCGGCCCCGGCCGCGGAAGCGCCTGGTTACGGCTCGGACACCTCGACCGCGACCGAGTCGCCCGACACGAGCGACTCGTCGGAGGCACTGCTCACCACCGCCGACTCGGACCTCGGCGAGATCGTGGTCGACGGCGAGGGAATGACGGTCTACATGTTCGACAACGACACCCAGGGGGCGGACGCGAGCAGCTGCGAAGGCGAGTGCGCGACCAACTGGCCCGCGGTGACGACCGAGTCGGATGCCCCGGAGGTCGAGGGCGTGACCGGTGAGATCGGCACCATCACGGGTGTGGACGGCTCGACGCAGGTGACGCTGAACGGCTGGCCGCTCTACTACTTCGCGGGCGACAGCGCCTCGGGTGACACGAACGGCCAGGGCGTGAACGACGTGTGGTGGGTGCTCACGCCGGCAGGGGAGAAGATCGGCGGCTGACGCGTCGGCGGACTAGGCGGGGCGCGGCGCCGCGTGGCGACCGTGTTCCGTGTAGTCGCGACGTTCGGGAGTCGGAGCGGCGGCCGCGGCGACCGCGACGAGTGCGCGGTGCCGAGCCGCGACGCGCTCGTGCGCCGCGTCGATCTCGGCCTCGGTCGCGCGGAAGCGGCGGTCGGTGGTGCGGGCGGCGAGGTGGCCCGCGGCGAAGGCTGCTGCGAGTGACATGGTTCGGTTCCATCCCTGGTGTCCGGCGGTGGCCGCCGGCGCCCTCGTGGTGAGGGGTGCCTCCATGCTCGCGAGCAGCACGATCCGACGGATCAGGGCGACCCCGAGCCGCACGCCCGGGAGTACACTGAGGTTCTCTCGGAATTACCCACGGGTTCTGTCGGAGGGCCCGGGTTCTCTCGAAGCAGAGGGGGCATGATGTCCGTTGATCTCATCACGGTGCTCACGACCGTCGGGTTCGTGGGCTTCCTCGTCGGCACCTCGATGCTCGCGGGTCGCGGCCTCGGGCTCGAGCAGCGGGCCGGTCTCCTCGAACGACGAGACCCGGCCACGGCGCAGGCCCTGCGAAGAGCCCAGTCGATCACCGACTTCTCGAGCGGCAGCGTCTTCGGCGACGAGGGCTTCTACTCGCCCGTCTGCTCACCGTCGCGGCGCAGCGGGCTCGACATGGCGCGCGTACGGGCGACCGACTCCGACCTGCGGGTCGAGCCGGCCGAGGAGGCCCTGCCGCCGATGCCGACGACCGTCGTCGCGCTCGGCAGGAGCGAGCACGTGCCGAGGACGACCCGCACGCGGCATCCGGTCCGCACGGACCAGCCCGATCGGACGGCTCGACCCGTTCAGTCGGTCGAGGCCGCGAAGAGCCCCGGCCACCAGCCGACGGCGAGCGGATAGCCGACGAACGACACGATGTCGAGGATCCAGTGCGCGATGACGAGCGGCATCGTGCGACCCCAGCGCTGGTAGCACCAGCCGAAGACGACGCCCATCGCGACGTTGCCGAAGAACGGCCCGAACCCCTGGTAGAGGTGGTACGTGCCGCGCAGCACGGCGCTCGAGAGGATCGTCGCCCACGGGCCGACGCCGAGCTCCCTGAACCGGGTGAAGAGGTAGCCGACGACGATGACCTCCTCGGTCAGCGCGGCTTCGAGCGCCCGGAACACGAGCACCGGCACCGTCCACCACAGCCAGTCGGCCGGTGACGCCTCGACCGCCACGGTCAGGCCGAGCGCCCTGCCGAGCGCGTAGAGCGCGAGTCCGGGCACGCCGATGGCGAGCACGAGCAGCACACCGGATGCCGCGTCGCGCCCCGGCCTGGTCAGGTCGAGGCCGATGCGGCGGAACGGGTTCGTGCCGGGCGCCCAGAGCAGGTAGAGCACGAGCGCGACGGCGAAGAGCCCGAAGAAGACGTCGAGGAACTGATACGTGAAATCGAGCCACTCGCGGGGTGCGCGCGAGGGGTTCAACGCGACCGTCTGCTCGCCCAGCGGCGTCTCGGCGGTGAGCTTCGCGATGATCGAGACGATCGAGTAGACGGCGGATGCCCCGAGCGAGAGTCCGAGCACGATGACGACCTCGAGCCGCAGCCGCCGTGCAGAAGACATGCGGCAATCATCGCATGAGCGGCTCAGACGCAAGATTCGTGCGGATTCGCGACGGAATCCGCCGAGGCGTGTGTCGCTAGGTTGCGCGTCGGTAACGGTTTGCCCTTCTGGTTTGCTTACCGGAGGTCGGGTTCATAGTCTCGATCTACCAGCGCTCCAGCGCGGCCACGAGCCGTGCTGTCGTCGCACATCTCATCAGGAGGAACATTGAAGATCAAGAGAATCGGCGTTGCAGCCATTGCTCTTGCTGCCGCCGGCGCATTGACGCTGTCGGGCTGCACGAGCGGCGGCGCTGACCCGTCGGCACCCGCCGGCGATGCCACCGCGGTCATCACGACCAACGGCTCCGAGCCCCAGAACCCGCTGATCCCCACCAACACCAACGAGGTCGGTGGCGGCAAGATCCTCGACGCGATCTTCGCGGGCCTCGTCTACTACGACGCCAAGGGTGCTGCGCACAACGACGTCGCCGAAGACATCACGTCCGACGACGCGCAGAACTACACGATCAAGCTCAAGGCCGACCAGAAGTTCACGAACGGCGAGCCCGTCACGGCCGCTTCGTTCGTCGACGCCTGGAACTACGGCGCAGACACTGCCAACGAGCAGCTCTCGCAGTACTTCTTCGAGTCGATCAAGGGCTTCAGCTACGACGAGTCGGTTCCCGAGCTTCCGGGCCTCGTGGTCGTCGACGACACCACGTTCACCGTCGAGCTGAACCAGCCCGAGTCGGACTTCCCGCTGCGTCTCGGCTACTCGGCCTTCTACCCGCTGCCCGAGTCGGCATTCGACGACCTCGCGACCTTCGGTGAGAACCCGGTCGGCAACGGCGCGTACATGCTCGACGGCGAAGACGCCTGGAAGCACAACGAGAAGATCGACCTCGTCGTGAACCCCGACTACGACGGCCCGCGCAAGGCAGCCAACGGCGGCCTCGACATCATCTTCTACGCCTCGCAGGACGCCGCATACGCCGACCTCCAGGGCGGCAACCTCGACGTGCTCGACGCGATCCCCGACTCGGCTCTCGCCACCTTCGAGGACGAGTTCGGCGACCGTGCGATCACGCAGGCAGCTGCGATCTTCCAGTCGTTCACGATCCCCGCGCGTCTCCCGCACTTCTCGGGTGAAGAGGGCAACCTCCGCCGCCAGGCGATCTCGATGGCGATCAACCGCGACGAGATCACCGACGTGATCTTCGCCGGCACCCGCACCCCGGCGCACGACTTCACGTCGCCGGTCATCGACGGCTACTCGGAGGACATCCCCGGCTCCGAGGTGCTCGACTACAACCCCGAAGAGGCGAAGAAGCTGTGGGCCGAGGCCGACGCGATCGCTCCTTGGGACGGCACCTTCAAGATCGCGTACAACGCCGACGGCGGCCACCAGGCCTGGGTCGACGCTGTTGCGAACGGCCTGAAGAACGACCTGGGCATCGACGCCGCCGGCGACCCGTACCCCACGTTCGCTGAGGCGCGCACGAAGATCACCGACCGCACCATCCAGACGGCCTTCCGTTCGGGCTGGCAGGCGGACTACCCGGCGCTCTTCAACTTCCTCGGCCCGCTCTACGGAACCGGTGCCGGCTCGAACGACGGCGACTACTCGAACCCCGAGGTCGACACGCTGCTCAGCGACGGCCTCGCCGAGACCGACATCGCCGCCGCGAACGAGAAGTTCCAGGCTGCACAGGAGATCCTGTTCCAGGACCTCCCCGCCGTTCCGCTGTGGTACTCCACGGTCAACGGTGCTTGGAGCGAGGTCGTCAACGACGTCGAGTTCGGCTGGAACTCGGTGCCGCTGTACTACCAGATCACCAAGAGCGAGTAATTCTCGATCAAGGACGACTCGGGGTTAGACTCTGAGGCGCCCGTGGGGGGGGGGCCCGGCCCGGGGGCGCCCCCCCCCCCCCAAAAACCCCGGTTTGGCCACTGGGGGGGGGAAAAAAGGGTAGAAAAACCACCAACCGGGGGTTTTTTTTTAAAATTGACCAAAAACAGAAA
>NZ_JBHURI010000079.1:0-19464 GCF_042673425.1 Agromyces sp. NPDC056965
GCCCGGCCGATGGGCCGGGCCCTCCTGGCGTCGCCGCTCAGATCGCGACGTCTCCGCAGAGATGCACGTCGAGGCCGAGCTCGGCGAAGAGCGCCGCCTTCGCGAGCAGTGCGCGATCGGCTGCCGCGGCATCCGGTGCGTAGGCGACCTGCGCGTGGTTCGCCTTGTGCCTCGCCATCAGCTGGTCGCGGCTCACGCCGTGCAGCACCGCGTGCATGATCGGCCACTGCGGGTCGGTCGCGTCGAGGCGCCGCTGCGTCTCCTCGGGCGGCAGTTCGCGCACGGAGCCGCGGCCGAGGTCGACGTGCAGCCGTCCGTCCATCACGAAGACGCGCGACCAGACGATCTCGCCGGGCTTCGAAACGCCCGAGAGGGTGCCGCCGCCGAGCGGGAAGAACATCGGCGGCTGACGCATGCTGTACGACCGGTCGTAGCCGCCGTTGTGACTGGCCGGCACCGAGCCCGAGATCTCGAACACCCACACGAACTCGCCGTCGTAGTCCTCGCCCCAGCGGATGTCGTGCAGCGTGTTCGCCGGGTCGAAGCCCATCGCGTTCCAGATGCGGTTCGTCACGAGCGCGTCGACGGCCACGCCCTCGTCGACCTCGTTGAAATGGGGGAGCGCGGCGCCCGGGTAGAGCTCGCGCTCGCCGTCGCGCGAACGCACCGGCGGCCGTTCGACGTTGTTGAGCAGGCCCTCTGCGAGGTCGGAGGCGGGAACCATGTCCTTCAGGCCCTGCTGGTACTGGATGCCGACGGCGTCGAGTCCGAAGTCGTCGGAGATGCGCACCGCGGCGATGTACATCTTCAGCTGGCTCTGCACCTGGGCGCGCGTGAGTTCGGTCGCCTCATCGGTGCCGAAGTGGAAGGCGAGCCCGGCGTCCTCGAGCCAGGCGAACGCCTCGTCGGCCTCGGCGTCGCTCACGCGCGCCATCTCCGCGAGGAGGGCGCTCTGCGAGAGGCGTTCCTTGTAGATGCCGAGCGGGTTCAGCATCTCGTCGTCGATGATCGCGTTGTACATGCCCATGCAGCCCTCGTCGAAGACGCCGACGATGGCCTTCTCCTCGCGGAGCTCGGCCGCGAGGGCGCGACCGAGCGCGACCTCGGCCGCGGAGTCGTCGAGTGAGGGCAGCGCCCGCACGTGACTCAGGTCGTGCTCGATGCGGCCGGTCTCGAGCCACTCGGCCAGCTTCGCCCTCGCCCACTCGTCGGTGAAGTCGGCGCTCCAGAGCGCCGAGTACTCGACGCCGGCCTTGGTGAGGCTCGCGGTGAGGTTCAGGAGGCCCACGAGACCGGGGAAGTCACCGGCCCAGTTCGCGACCACGAGGATCGGCCCGCGGTGGGTGCGGAGACCGGCGAGCACGTGGTGGCTGTACTGCCAGACCGCCTCGACGACGACGAGCGGCGCCTCGGCCGGCAGCGTCTTGAACACCTCGATGCCCGCGCGCTGGCTGTCGATGAAACCGTGACCCGTGACCGGGTCGACCCCGTGGCCGCGTTCGACCGCCCAGCCGAGCTCGCCGACGGCGGCGGCGAAGTCGGCCTCGAGGCCCTGCTGCGTCGGCCAGCACTTGACGTTGGCGCTCAACCTGAGGTCGCCGGAAGCCACGGTGTAGACCGTCTGCGCGGCGGCCGTGCGCGGCTCCCGCCGTACGGGGAGGGTGTACTGCGTCATGGTTCTCTCTCTACTCGTTCTCGGTTCTGAAACGGATGACTCCGCCGGTGGGCGTCGGCCCCGAGGTCTGGAAGGCGGTTGTGATCGAAGCGCCGAACGGGCGCACGGAGACGGTCGACGCGTCGAGACGGCCGCCGAGCACGGTGAGCTCCACGCTGCCGCCCGCGATGCGGACCGTGCCCCACGCGGTGCCCGAGCTGAAGACCGAGGCGAAGTCGCCGGCGACCGCGGGCGCGAAGCCGAGCTCGCCGCGCGCCTCGTTCGCCCGGGCGCCCGAGAGTGCGACGACGAGCCCCCAGGCGGCGAGCGAACGCGCGTAGTGGTTGCCGCACTCCGCCTCGTTCCACGGGTTGCGTCGCTCGCCGTCGTGGCGGGCGCGCACCGTGCGCACGATCTCGAGGGCTTCGTCGACGAGGCCCTCGTAGACGAGGTGCGTCGCCACCTGGTACTCGATGCCCGTCCACACCTCGTCGGAGTACACGAACGGCAGCGCAGGGCGCCCGCCGCGCGGCCACGAGCAGAGCACGAGACCGCCGTCGTCAGCGAGGGCGTAGCTGCGCTGCACGTTGTCGTGGTCGGCGACGCGATCGAGCAGGTTGTGCCGGTGCACCGCGGCGACCGCGCTGCGCACGTGCGCCGGCGGGAAGAGGTGGCCGAGCCCGGTGAGATGGGCGAGGGTCTGGCCGAAGAGCTGGTCGGCGAGGCATCCGTCGCCGAACTGGTACCGGTGCTCGTCGCCCGGTGGCAGCTGCTGCACGTAGTACTCGCCGTTGAAGAGCAGTTCGTCCATGCGCGCGGCACCCGCGGTCGCGGCATCGGCGTAGCGGCGAGCGGATGCCTCGTCGCCGAGGTGACCCGAGAGCGCCGCCGCCGCCCGCAGCGCGGCGTAGAGCATCGACCCCGAGAGCGGGTTCGCGCCGTGGAACTCGATGTCGTAGGTGTTGTGCTGCACCTGCTCGAGCACGAGGTCGCCGTCGTGATCCCACTCGCGCAGCGCGAACTCGAGGGCTCGCTCCGCGTGCGGCCAGAGCTCGCGGAGGAACTCGTCGCCCGCGCCGAGCTGCCACTCGCGGTGGAGCCGCACGATCGTGCCGAGCTGCCCGTCGACGGCGGGATGGAAGTCCCACGGCTCGTTGCCGAAGACGCTGTTGGCACGGAAGTTCATCCGGCCGTCGTCACGGGTCTCGTGCAGGAACTCGGTGCGCCGGGCGCTGCGCTCGAGCGCCGGGAAGAGCCAGGCGGCGGCCTGCGCGTAGTTCCACACGTGCGTGCACGTGCCCTCGCAGCTGCCCGAGTGGTCGAACGATCCCTCCCACGCCGCGAACACACCGCGTTCGAGCACCATGCAGGTCGTGCTGCGCAGCGCGACGAGGGTCGCGCTCGCCGCATCGACGACCTCGTCGGGCAGGGAGCTGCCGTGGAGCGCATCGTGGAAGGCGAAGGTCGCGGCCTCGAGCCCGGGCCGGCGCGCGGCGACGTCGGCGGCCACGGCCCATGCATCCTCGTACCGGCTCGCGTAGTCGTTGCGCACGGTCTGGTCGGCGTGCGTGTCGTCGAGGCGGATGTTGCCCTGCCAGGCGCGCGGCCGGTTCGGGAAGTGCCATGCGAGCAGGAACTCGAAGTCGTGCTCCTCGCCGGGAGCGAGCGTGCGGGAGATCGCGAGCGAGCCGGTGCGGGAGCGGGGGATCCAGTCGTGCACCTCGTCGTCGAGGGTGAACCTGGTCTCGGGTTCGAGCCGGCCGTCGGCCCTGAAGTCGTTCCAGAACCGCTGGATTCCGTCTTGCCAGGCGCTCGTCACCCACTGGTGCGTGAGCGTGACGTCACCGTCGTCGGCGGTCGCGAGCGCCGCGCTGCCGGCGAGCGGGTGGGCGCCCGGCAGGTCGCTGCCGAAGCGGATGCCGGTGAGGCCGTCGCCGCGCCGCTCCTCGTTGAACGGCGTGCCCTCGAAGACCGGGAAGTGCAGCATGTCGCGGCCGACATGGCCGACGGGGTTCGTGAGCGTGCCGGCGATCGCCACGTCGACGGGCACGGAGGCGTCGTTGCGCACCGAGTAGCCGAGCACCGCGACGGGGATGCCGGAATCGGCGACGTCGAGGGGGACGAACGGCGTGTAGGCCGTGAGGAACACCGACACCGGAAGCCGCTCGTCGACGAACTCGACGCCGGCCACGGGATACTCGCCGTGGAAGCGGGTGTCGCGAAGCCGGGGGAGCCCGAACCCCGAGATGGCGTGCCCCTGGTCGTCGTCGAGCGGGGGTCGGGGCATCGCCTCGAGCACTCGCGTGAACGCCGCATCGTCGCCCGCCCGAGTACGGATCGCGAACGAGCTGTAGGGCAGCGCCGCACCTTTGTCGGGTCGGTTCGCGAGCTCCCAGTCGCGCAATTCTCCGCGTGCGCCGAGCGAGACGTTGCCGGTGCCGATGCCGCCGAGCGGGAAGGCGACGGGACGGGCGTCCGCATCGAGCACGCGACGGCGGGTCGCCCACGCGGCGCCGGGGGCGGTCGCGCTCATCGCCGCTCCCTCGTGGTGCGCTGCAGCCCGGCCAGGCGGTGCGCCGCATCGCGCGTCGCCGGGTAGAGCCCGAGGTAGAGCCCGTAGAGCTCGTCGTAGCCCGCTGCGCGGCCCGGGTCGGGGCGGATCGTCGTCTGCGGCGGGTTCCACCTCGCGATCGAGGCATCGGCGACCGTGCGTGCGGCGAGGTACGCCGCTCCGTAGCTCGCGCCGATCGTCACGCGCGGCAGCACCTGCGCCAGCCCCGTGACATCCGAGACGATCTGGGGCCAGAGCGCCGACTGCGTGCCGCCGCCCGCTGCGATGATGCGCCGGATGTCCCCGCCGTCGCGGCGCATGGTCTCGATGTTGTGGCGAACCGCGAACGCGGTCGCCTCGAGCGCCGCGCGGTAGAGGTCTCCTCGGGTGTGCTCGATCGTCAGGCCGAGGATCGCGCCGCGCGCATCGGGGTCCTGCACCGGGGTCCGCTCGCCGGCGAAGTAGGGCAGCATGAGGAGTCCGGATGCCCCCGGCGGGGAGTCGGCGGCTTCGGCCACGAGGGTCGCGTAATCGGGGCGGCCGAAGAGGTCCCTGAGCCATCCCGTGACCGCTCCCGAGGTGGCCATGCCGCCCGCGAGCGAGTGCGTGCCGGGCTCGACGCCCGCCGTGCCCCAGAGGGTGGGCGAGGTGACGGGTTCGGGCACGGTGTCGATCAGGAACATCGTGGTGCCGTACATCAGGAACAGGTCGCCGGGGTGCACGCCGTCGACGCTCACGGCCTCCGACCAGGCGTCGATCGTGCCGGTGATGACGGGGATGCCGACCGGCAGTCCAGTCTCGGCGGCGGCGTCCGTTCCGACGGTTCCGGCCCGGTCGCCGGCCCAGCGCAGCTCCGGTGCCTCGAGCCACGGGCAGATCTCGGCCCACCACGGTTCGTACCAGGTGCCTGCGGCCCGGTCGTACAGCGGCCAGCACTGACTCGCCGAGTGGTGATCGAGCACGTATGCGCCGGTCAGGCGGAAGGCGAGCCACGACGCCGGCATGAAGAGCCGCGTGGCGGCGGCGGCCACCGCCGGCTCGTTCTCCGCGATCCACGCGAGCTTCGGCCCCGCGGCCTGCGAGCTGAGGCTCGCGCCGCCGCGCTCGGCGATCGCGGCGGTGCCGAGGCGCTGCTCGAGCTCGACGATCTGCGCGCTCGCGCGGGTGTCGACGCCGTAGAGGACGGCCGGGCGCAGCGGCGTGCCCGCGGCGTCGGTCACGAGCACGCACGGCCCCATGCCGCTGACGCCGACGGCGGCGATCTCCACGTCGGGACCGGCGAGTTCTCGGGCGAGGGAGACGAACTCCTGCCACCAGACGGCGGCGTCCATCTCGACGTGGCCGGGAGCCGGACGCTGCACCTCGTGCTCGCGCACGGCGCTGCGGAGCACGGAGCCGTCGAGATCGACGAGCACGCCCTTGCTGCTCGACGTGCCGATGTCGACACCCAGCACCGCCCGTACTGCCATTCGCGATCCTCCTCGATCCGGATAGATCACAGCGTTGCAGAAATCGATTTCACGCGCAAGCGGACGAAACGAACGGATGCTGCGGGGGAGCAGCGTCAGATCACGTGCGCCAGTGCCTGCTCGGGGTTCACCGAGACCTCGTTGCGCAGCACCACGGTGCGCGGGGGTCCGTCGTCGCCCGCGATGCGGCCGAGCAGCATCGTCGCGGCGGTCTTGCCCATGGCCCGCGCGGGCACGTGCACGACGGTCATGCCCGCGGGTGCGAGCGCAGCGAACGGCAGGTCGCCGAAGGCGGCGAAGCCGAAGGACTCGGGCGTCATGCCGGCGGCGTAGAGCACCTGCAGGGCGCCGACGCTCATGAGGTTGTTGGCGGCGAAGACGGCGTCGGGGGGATCGGGCAGCGCGAGCAGCCGCTGCATCGCGGCGCGCCCGCCGTCGACGCGGTAGTTCGCGTGCGCGAGCAGTCGCTCGTCGACGTCGAGCCCTCCGGCCCGGAGGGCGTCGCGCCAGCCGTCGGCCCGGTGCTGCGCGGTCTCGACGTCGTTCGGTCCGGTGATGCAGCCGATCCTGGTGAAGCCGTGCGCGACGAGCGCCGCGGTCGCGGCGGCGCCGCCCGAGCGGTTGTCGACCATGACGGCGTCGATGTCGAGGCCGTGCGGGCCGCGGTCGACCGCGACGACGGGGCGCGAGCGCGAGAGCAGCGGATGCAGGTCGCTGTCGTCGCTCGCGGCGGCGATGATGACCCCCGCCATGTTCTCGAGCACCGCGATGTCGATGTACTGGGCCTCCTTCGCGACGTCCTCGTCGGAGTTGCAGAGCACGACCGAATAGCCGGCGGCGCGCGCCGCGTCCTCGACGCCGCGGGCGAGCGAGGTGAAGAACGGGTTCTCGATGTCGGGGATGATGAGCGCGATCACCTCGCTGTGCTGGCGCCGCAGGGTGCGCGCCGTGCGGTTGGGCGTGTACGCCAGGTGGTCGGCGGCATCGCGCACGAGCTTCGCCTTCTCGGCCGACACGCTCGTGCCGTTGAAGACGCGCGAAACGGTCGCCGGAGACACTCCGGCGAGGCGTGCGACCTCGTAGATGGTGGCCACGGCACCCTCCGTTCTGCGGGCCCGTCCGGTGCGTTGACAGGCTCCGGCGTTCTCCCTACAGTGAACACTACTTGCCTGAAATCGATTCCAACAGTGCAGGCGGACGGCGTCGTCGAAAGCTCGCCCCGCTGCGCGGAGGGAGACACCACCGTGGACCATTCCGACATCGCCGGCCTGCGATCCGTTCGCACTCGCTCGATCAGCCCCGAGAACTTCGACGGGGCGGCGGGCGGCGGCGGGCGCGCGACCGAGGGCACCGGCCGCGCGGCATCCCGCGATCTCGGCGTCGGCTGGAAGGTCTCGCCGAGCGTCGTCGTGAAGGCCGGCGACACCTTCGACCTGGCCTCGATCGACGGACCGGGCAAGATCACGCACATCTGGATCACGACGCACTCCGACAACTGGCGCACGCTCGTGCTGCGGGCCTACTGGGACGGCGCCGCCGAGCCGGCCGTCGAGGTGCCCTACGGCGACTTCTTCTGCAACGGCTGGGGCGTCTTCGCCCAGGTCGACTCGCAGGTCATCGCCGCGAACCCGCACGGCGGGTTCAACTCGTACTGGCCGATGCCGTTCCGCGACGGCGCCCTGCTGACCGTCGAGAACACCTCGGTGGTCGACGTCGTCGTCTACTACCAGGTCACCTACGAGGAGCGCGACGAGCCGGGCGACGACGCCTACTTCCACGCGCAGTGGCGCCGCAGCAACGTGCTCGAGTCCGCGACGACCCACACGATCCTCGAGGGGGTCGAAGGGCACGGGCACTACGTGGGCACCTATCTCGCGTGGGGCGTCAACAGCAACGGCTGGTGGGGCGAGGGCGAGCTGAAGTTCTACTTCGACGACGACGACGAGTACCCGACGATCTGCGGCACGGGCACCGAGGACTACTTCGGCGGTGCCTGGAACTTCGACGTGCCGGGGCAGGGCTACACGGAGTTCTCGACGCCGTACCTCGGCATGCCCCAGGTGATCCGGCCCGACGGGCTCTACATCAGCCAGCAGCGCTTCGGCATGTACCGGTGGCACCTGCCCGACCCGATCGTCTTCCACGAGCGCATGTCGAAGATCGACGTGCAGGCGCTCGGCTGGCGCAGCGGCTGGCGCTACCTCCCGCTGCAGGACGACATCGCCTCGACCGCCGTGTTCTACCTCGATCGGCCGGTCGCGAACCGTCCGGCCGCCCCCGACGCCGACGCCATGGAGGTGCACCTCGGCACCGCGCCCGTGCCCGACATCGGTGCGCAGCCGCCGCGCGCCCCGCAGGGTTGAGCGATGGGCCGCGAGTCGCGTTCCAGGTCGGCGTCGCTCCTCGGCACCGGATGCCTCGTGGCCGTCGCCGTGCTCGCGGGCTGTGCGGCCGGTGAACCGGTGGTCGCGGGCGAGGGCTTCGTCGCCGACAATCCCGTCGTCGCCGCGGCATCCGTCGGCGATGCGCCCACGAAGATCGGCATCTCCGACGGCGACCTGTGGCCCAACTGCTGGGCCGACGACGACGCGATCTATGCGGCGAACGGCGACGGCTCGGGCTTCGGCGACGAGTTCTCCGACATCGTCGTGAACCGCATCGACGGCGGGCTCGACGAACTCACCGGCGAAGCGCTCGCGCTGGGCGACGACGTCGGCCAGGTCTGGTCGGGCGAGGGATTCACGCGGAAGCCGACCGGGATGGCCTGCGTGGACGGCGACCTCTACCTCGCCGTGCAGGACCTGCGCTCCGACTTCAACGAGGCGCCGGCCGCGACGATCGCCGTCTCGCACGACAAGGGCCGCACCTGGGAGTGGGACACGACGGCGCCGATGTTCGACGATCACGTGTTCACGACGATCATGTTCGCCGACTTCGGCAAGGACGCCGAGCACGCTCCCGACGGCTACCTCTATGCCTACGGCCTCGACGGCAACTGGCGCGATTCGTTCGACGACTCCGTGCCCGACCCGGTCGACCTCTGGCTCGCCCGGGTGCCGCAGGACGCGGTGCAGGACCGCGGCGCCTGGGAGTTCTTCGCCGGCCTCGACGGCGACGAGCCGAGCTGGAGCACCGACCTCGCCGATCGCGTCGCCGTGCTGCACGACGAGCGGGTGCAGCACCCGTCGGATGCCGCGGCCGATGACGGACAGACCGTCGGCGCCTCGAACCTCTCCGTCATCTCGCAGGGCGGCGTGACCTTCGACGAGCCGCTCGGGCTCTACCTCTACACCTCGTGGACCGAGCTCACCTTCGAGTTCTCGGCGGCGAAGGCGCCATGGGGGCCGTTCGAGCTGTTCCTCTCGCGCGACTTCGGCCCGTACCCGTGGACCGATGCGGAGATGGGCGGCTACGGCACGACGATCCCGTCGAAGTTCATCTCCGACGACGGCCGCAGCATGTGGGTGCAGTCGAACGTCTGCCCGTGCGCCCCTGCCGGCATCTCCTCGTACTGGTTCGGCCTGCGACCGCTCGACATCGAGCCGCGCTGACGTGCTCTCAGGCGCGCGCGTAGACGGTGCGTCCGGCGAACGCGACGCACGCGCAGACCGGCGCGGGCACGAGCACGACGGCGAGCGTCGTCGACGTGCCGACGAGCCAGGTCGCCGCGACGGCGACGATGACGACCGCCACGGCGGCCAGCGGATGCCGCGCCGTCGCCCGCATCGAACGCACCCAGATCCGACGGGCCGCCGTGTCGGGCTCCCGTGCCCGCAGCACGAGCGCGGGTACGGCGGCGAGCGTCGTCACGACCGCCGCAGCGCCGGCGGCGGCCAGCGAGACGAGCCAGCCGGCCCAGTGCGTCTGCCGGTGCACCTCGAGTGCGAGCACGGCGAGGGCGAGCGCGAGCCCTGGCGGCCCCGCGACGGCGAGCGACGGGCGGAGCATGCGCCGCAGCTGGTGCCGGAGCGCCCGGAGATCCGCACCCGATGCCGGGTCGCGCTCGAGGAACACCCCGACCGTCGCCGCGAGCACCGGCGCGAGGCCGATCGCCAGCAGCAGCATCGTCGCGGGCGAGAACCCGGGCGCGATGAGCAGTGCACCGACCACGACCGCGAGGGCGAGGCATCCGCTGACCGCCGCCGTCGGCAGGGCCTGCCAGGTGCGACGCAGGTGCGCCCGCGCCTCGTTCGTGAGCGAGGCCTCGGCCGGCGTCTCCTGCGAGCTCGTCATCCCTTGATGCCCGTCGACGCGATGCTCGAGACGAAGTTGCGCTGGAAGACGAGGAACAGCACGAGCACGGGGACCACGACGAGGGTGATCGCGGCGAAGACGACGACCGCGGGCGCCGAACCGAACCCGCTCTGGAGCGTCACCAGTCCGAGCGGCAGTGTCATGTTCTCGGGTGTCGACAGGAAGATGAGCGGGCCGAAGTAGTTGTTCCAGGAGGCCTCGAACGCGAGGATCGCGAGCGCCGTGATCGCCGGCGACGACAGCGGCACGAGCATGCGGAACAGGATCCAGCCGTGGCCCGCGCCGTCGATCACCGCCGCCTCGTCGAGTTCCCGCGGCACCGAGTTGAAGTACTGGGTGAGGAAGAAGATCTGGAACACGTTGATGAGCGCCGGCAGCCACAGGGCGGCGAGCGTGTCCATGAGGCCGAGGTTGCGCATCATCACGAAGATGGGGATGACGAGCAGCTGGGCCGGCACCATGAGCGCGCCCAGCATGACGATGAGCATCAGGCGACTGCCCCGGAACCGCAGCCGCGAGAACCCGTAGGCCGCGAGCACGCTGACGAACAGCGACCCGAGCGTCGTGGCGACCGCGAGCAGCACCGAGTTGCCGAACATGCGCCAGAACGGGATGTACTGCTCGACCTCGAGCACGTTCTCGAACGTGAACGGGATCGGCAGCCAGCTCGGCGGCAGGCCGAACGCCTCGGTCGAGGGCATGAAGCTCGTACTGACGAGCCAGACGAGCGGCGCGATCATGAGCACCGCGAAGACGAACAGCACGACGTCGAGCACGATGGAGCCCGTGGTCCAGCGACGGCGTTGACGCGAGCCGGTCATGATTCGTGCACCCACTTCCTCGAGCCCCAGAACTGCAGGCCGGTGACGGCCATGATGATGATGAAGACGAGGATCGCGATGGCCGAGGCGTACCCGATCTGGAACGACTCGAAGCCCTGCTCGTAGAGGTACATGACGATGGTCTTCGTCGAGTTGTCGGGCCCGCCCCTCGTGATGATCTGCATCGGGTCGAAGATCTGGAACGCGCCGATGAACGTGATCACCGTCGCGAAGAACAGCGTCGGGCTCATCATCGGGAGCGTGACGTTCCAGAACGCCTGCCAGCGGTTCGCCCCGTCGGTCTGGGCGGCCTCGACGAGCTCCCTCGGCACGGTCTGGAGGCCCGCGAGCATGATCACGAAGGTGAAGCCGATCGTGTGCCAGAAGTCGATGAAGATGATCGCCGGCAGCGCCCACGCCGGGTCGGTGAAGAGCGAGGGCATGTCGATGCCCACGAGCCCCAGGTAGTACGAGACGAACCCGAACGTCGGGTCGAAGATGTACTTCCAGAGCAGGGCCACGGCCGCCCACGAGATGAGGAAGGGGAAGAACACCGAGGTGCGCACGAGGTAGCTGAGCCAGCGGCTCATGCGCCGGTTGACGGCGAGCGCGAGCAGCAGCCCGAAGACGACGTGCAGCACGACCGAGGCGATCGAGAACACCACGGTGTTGCCGAGCACCGTCGCGAGCACCGGGTCGGCGAAGAGCGTCGCGAAGTTCTCGAGGCCCACGAACGTGGCCGGGGTGAGCAGGTCCCACGACATGAAGCTCAGCACGATCGCGAAGACGAAGGGGCCGGCGACGAAGACGAGGAAGAGCAGCAGTGCCGGGCTCACGAACAGGTAGCCCGCGAGCTGGCGTCGCGGGCCCGGGCGGTCCGCGCGCGGATTCGCGCGGACCGCGGTCGCGCCCTTGAGCGAGAGGGTCACGGCACCAGTTCGGCGAGCTTCTCGTTCGCCGCGGGCAGGGCGACGGATGCCTTCTGGTTGCCCGAGATCACCGACAGCCAGGCCTCCTCGATGATCTTCTGGCACTCGGCGCCGCGGTCGGGCGAGGGGATCGGCGTCGCGAACGACATCGCCTCGGAGAGCAGCGGACTGCCCTCTGGGGCGTTGTCGGTGAACGCGGCGCTGTTCGCGACGGAGTTGCGAGCCGGCACGATCGTGCCGCCGATCGTCGCGAAGTACTCGCTCGCCTCCTTCGAGATGAGGAACTTGATGAAGGTCCAGGCCGCCTGCTTGTTCTGCGACGACTCGGTGATCGGCCACGCGTCCCATCCGACGGGGGAGCCGTTGCCGGCCCGTGTCGGCCAGTTGACGATGCGCACCTTGTCGACCATGTCGAGGTCGCGCATGCCGAGGGTCGGCCAGCGGCCGCCGCCGAGGGTCGCGAGCTCGCCCTTCTGCAGCTGCACCCCGGCGTCGAACTGGCCGCCGGGCTCGGGAGCGAGGCCCTGCTCGACGAGTCCCCGTACGAACTCGGCGGACTCGATCGCGGCATCCGTGTCGTAGCTCGGGGTCGACCACTCGGCGTCGAAGGTGCTCGCTCCGTTGGTCGTGAGCCACGGCATCACGTCGGTGAAGTAGCCCGATGCCGCGGGGACGAGGAACGCGCCGGTCTTCTCCTTGATGAGCGTGCCCGCGGCGACGAAGTCGTCCCACGTCCAGTCGGCCGCCGGCAGCTCCGCGCCGGCCGCCGCGAAGACGTCCTTGTTCGCGTAGAGGCACATGGTGTTGAACCCGCCGGGCATGAAGTAGGTCTTGCCGTCGGGGGAGGCGTACTCGGTGTTCCAGGTCTTCAGGTTGGGGTTGCAGTCCGACCAGTACTCGTCGACGACCTTCTGGTCCTGCGCGATGAGGTCTTCGAGCGGATGCAGCAGTCCCTTCTTCGACGAGAACAGGCGCTGCCCCTCGGTGGCGATCTGGATGATGTCGATCTTCGCGCCGCCCGCGATCTTCGTGGCGACGGCGTTGGAGAAGGTGGCCCAATTGCCCGAGGGGATGCCCTGGGCCTTGAGCTCGATGTCGGGGTACTGCTCGTTGAAGAGTTCGAAGAGCTGCTTGAACGCCTTCTGCTGGTCGGCGTCGCCCATGTAGACGAAGGTGAGGGTGCCCGACAGGGGGTCGTCGGAACCGCCGCCTCCACCTTCGGGGGCGCACCCTGCGAGCGAGAGCGCGGCCGGCGTGAGCGCCACGAGGCCGAGCGCCTGCAGCGCCCGTCGGCGTGAGAGCTCGATGCCGAGCGGTGAGGCTGGGTGGATGGTTCTCGCCATGGTGATTCCTTTCGGTCCTTCATCGCACTGAACGGAACGGTCGGAACGGTCTCGACCGTGCGGCCAGTCAAGCGAATGAAATCGATTTCGTCAAGACATCGAAGGAATCCCGATACCGCAGATTCGACCGAGTGCGAAACCGATTGCAGGCGGGTGGGCGCGACGATGCACGGATGCCTCGCAGCATCCGCGCATCGACCCCTACTTCATGCCGGCGATGCGGATCCCGTTCACGATGTACCGCTGGAACACGAGCACGAGGATGATGGTCGGCAATGCGGCGATCGTCGATCCCGCCATCAGCAGACCCCACTCGGTGCTTCGCTCGGCCATGAAGCTCCGGAGCACCTGCATGATCTGGTACAGGTCCTGATTCGCCGAGATGGTCAGCACGGGCCACACGTAGGCGTTCCAGTACACGAGGTACGACGCGACGCCGACGATGACGAAGGGCGCCTGCGACTGCGGGAGGAAGATGCGCAGGAAGATCTGCCAGCGGTTGGCGCCGTCGAGGAGGGCTGCCTCCTCCATCGCGACCGGCACGCTCAGATAGAACTGGCGGATGAAGAACATCTGCAACGAGCTCGCCGCGCCGGGGATGATGAGCACCCACAGCGTGTCGAGCATGCCGAGCTGCGAGACCACGACGAAGGAGGTCAGCAGGATCGCCATGCCCGGGATGAACATCGGCGCGAGGCAGTAGATCCAGAAGAAGCGCCGCCCGGCGAAGTCGAGGCGCGCGAACACGTAGGCGGCGAGCGAGTTGACCGCGAGGCTCAGTGCGGTGAACGCGAGCGCGCCGATGAACGTGACGCCCATCGCCCGCAGGAACGCCTGGTCGGAGAGGATCGCCGCGTAGTTGTCGAGGATCCACATGTCGGGGAAGAACTGGAACGGCGTGCGGAGCACCTCGGTCTTGCCCTTGAAGCCGGCGATCGCCATCCAGGCGAGCGGCAGCAGGCACGACAGTGCGATGAGCCCGACGAGGAGGTATCGGGTGACGGTGGCGGGAATGCGTGTTCTCATTGGTGCTCTCTCGGCGGCATCGCTCGGCGTCAGCCGTCGATCGCCTTGTCGGACTTGACGAAGCGGAAGATGAGGGCGCTGATCGTGCCGAGCACCACGAAGAGGAGCAGGGCCGCGGTCAGGGAGAAGCTCGTGGCGTACGGCGTCGGATCCTTGAACTGGTTGAAGATGTAGAGGTTCGGCGTCGTGGTCGACTCGTACGGTCCGCCGAAGGTCATGACGAGCGGCAGCTCGAACTGCTGGATGGTCGCCGTCACGAGCGTGACGAGGAGGAACAGCCAGACGTTCTTCAGCAACGGCAGGGTGATGTACCGCGTCTTCTGGAGGTAGCCGGCGCCTTCGAGCTCGGCCGCCTCGTAGTAGCTGTCGGGGATGTCGAGCATGCCGGCGAGCATGATGAGCGTCGTCACGCCGACGCCGATCCAGAGCGCGGGCACCGCGATGCCGCCGAGCGCGAGGTCGGGGTTGGAGAGCACCGCGATCGGGTCGATGCCGAACCAGCCGAGCACGCCGTTCAGGAGGCCTCCGCGCTCACGGTAGATGAACACGAAGATGATCGACGCGACGACGAAGGAGACGACGGTCGGCACGTAGATGGTCGTCTTGAGGAACCCGGCGAGCCGGCCGTTCAGCACTCGCAGCAGGCTCGCGACGAGGAAGGCGATCACGAGCTGCGCCGGAACGACGAGGAGCACGAGGCAGAAGCCCACCCAGATCGAGTTCCAGAACTTCGGGGCGGTGAGCACGTACTCGTAGAACTGGAATCCCACGAAGACGGGATCCTGGTAGAAGCTGATCTCGAAGGTGCTCAGGTAGATCGAGTTGGCGAGCGGGTACCAGACGAAGATCCCGAGGAGCACGACCATCGGCGCGAGCATCAGGTAGGCGGCCCGGTTCGAACGGTTGAGACGCCCGGGTCGACGGCGCTTCGCGCGGGCGGCGTCGGCGCCGATGAGCGCGGCCTCCTCTTCGAAGACGGCGGGTTGGGGGTTGGCCTGGATGGCGGACATGGATCCTCCTCAGGCGGAGCCGGCCCGGGGCGCGCCCGGTGCCGGCTCCGCAGTGCGGTTCAGAACGAGGGCAGGCTCACGGAGCCGTGCCGGCCAGCTTCTGCTTCTCGATGATGCCGTCGATCTCGGTGTTCGCCGTCTCGAGCGCTGCCTGCACGTCTTCGCCGCGCATCGACTTCTCGATCGCGGTCGCGAACGACAGGGCGATCTCCCACGGGTAGGTCGGCTCGGCCTTCGCGAACGGCACGATGTCCTCGGAGACCGTCTGCATGAACGGGTTCGCGGATGCCTCGGGGTCGGCCGCGAGGGCCTCCGCGACCGAGATGCGCGCGGGGTACTTCGAGAATCCGCTCGTCTTGAAGAAGTCGACCATGTGATCGGTGTCGCCGGCGAGCAGCCACGAGATGAAGTCGGCACCCTCCTGCTGCACCTTCGACTTGCCGTCGACCGTGAGGGTCCAGCCGCCGAGCGTCGCCGTCGGCTTCGAGGGGTCGCCGTCGATCGACGGGAACGCGGCGACGGCGGTGTTCGGGATGACGTCGGCGTAGTCGTTCGTCAGCTGGCCGATCGCCCACGAACCGCAGGCCGACATCGCGACCTGGCCCTCGCCGAACGGTGCGCAGTCCGCGTAGGGATACGCGGCCTCCTGCGGCATGAGCTTCTCGCTGTACAGGGTGCGGTAGAAGTTCGCGAGGTCGACGTAGGCGGGGTCGGTCGCGTCGGCCGACGACCAGTCGTCGGCGACCGGCAGGTGCCCGGCGGCGTTGTACTGCAGGCCCCAGCTCGACCAGCCGAGATCGGCCGCGGTCTGGGCGATGTTCATGCCGTAGACGCCGTCGGTGGTGAGCGCACGCGCTGCGGCGATGAGCTCGTCCCACGACTTCGGCGGGTTGGCGGGGTCGAGGCCGGCCGCCTGGAAGAGGTCGGTGCGGTAGAACAGCACCGTCGACGGCTCGACGAGGAAGGGGTAGGCGAAGGTGCCCTCGTCGGTCGTGACGAACTCCCGCACGTTGGGCTGGATGTCGTCGAGCGCGGCGGGATCGATCAGCTCGTCGAGCTGGGCGAACTGGCCGATGGCCACGCCCGGCATGATGCGGCCGTAGCTCGTCGTCGCGATATCCGGTGCCTTGCCTGCGGCCTGGGCCGCCTTCAGCTTCTGGTCCCAGGTGTCGGCCGGCACGACCTCGAGCTTGACGACCACGTCGTCCTGCGAGTCGTTGTACGCGGCGACCTGCTCCTTGAACCACGCCTGCTGGTAGTCCTCGAACTTCTGCTGCCAGAACGTGACGACCGTCTTGCCGTCTTGCGTGGCGGGCCCGCTCGACGGGCTGCAGCCCGCCAGGACGAGGGCGGCCGCCGCGATGAGTGCGACCGGTGCTGCCCGGCGCATTCGACTCTTGTGCATGTGTTCCTCCTTGAACGAAGGCCCGGTCGGGCCTCGGCGTGACGACCTAGCCGGCTGTGGCGAGGTCGAGTCGGTACCAGAAGACGTTGTACGGGCCCCATTCCGACAGGGTGAAGTACATCGTGCGACCGTCGTCCGACATGAATCGGGGTGCGAGATACGGTGCGTAGAGGCCGGGGAGCTCGTCTTGGGTGATCAGCGTGACGGGGTCGCTCCACGGGCCCCACGGCGTGATGCCCTCGTACAGGGCGGCGTCGGCGTTGTCGATCATCGTCGTCATCACCCAGCGCTCGAGGCCGGGATTCCACTGCACCGAGAGTTCGCCCGTTGCGCGGTCGATCACGGTCGCGGCGTCGTCGGCGTCGTCCGACCAGCTCGGCGTCCCCGAGTCATCCGTGCCGGCGAAGTAGCGGTAGGCGCCGAGGTCGTCGACGGATGCCTCGGGCACCTTCATGAGCTGCACGCTGCCGAGCCGGCCCGACGGGATGCCCCAGAAGTAGAGCTCGTCGCCCACCTGTGCGACGCTCACCTGCTGGAATCCGCCGTCGCCCGGCCAGGTGACGTCGTCGAGCTTCTCCCAGGTCGCACCGTCGTCGGTGGAGCGCGCGAGCCCGGCGAAGTTGGTCTCCCATTCGCCGGGGTCGCCCCAGTGCCGCACCGACATGAAGTGCAGGTAGAGGTCGTCGTTCGCCTCGAACCCGTACGTCGGGATGACGGTCATCTCGACGCCGTCGCGCTTCTCGGAGGCGAGCGGCTCGATCGCCCAGCCGAGTTCGTCGGTCACGAAGCCGTCGAAGGCGATGCCGTCGCTCGGGTCGTCATCGGTCGAGGTCGCGAGCACGTTCGAGCGCCAGATGCCGCCCGTGCCGCCGATCGCATCGTCGGGGCGCTCGCCGAACGTGTCGCCGAAGACGAACCACAGGCGATCGCCAGCCTCGAACATCGAGCCGAGATCCGTGCCGGCCACCATGGCCGAGGCGGTGTCGTTGACGGCGTCGGGACCGGTCAGCCTGGCGATGCGCTCGACGGCGTCGACGCCGTCGATCACGAACTCCGAGTCGGGGGAGCCGCCGGTCATCGCGTCATCGCCGCTCGTGCAGGCGGCGAGCTGCACCGCGCCGAATGCGACCAGCGCGGCCGCGGCCAATCGTCTTCGCACACCGGGCACGTGCTCCCTCTCGTCGTCGAGTGAATCCTCGACCAGTAAAGGACATGAAATCGATTTCGTCAAGGTCTCGTCGACAGTCGGATCCATGCCCTTGCATCGGCGGCATTCTGGTACGAAACCGATTGCGTGAGTCGTCGGTGACTCCGCCAGGAGCCGGTCGACGGGTCGACCGCGACGATAGGCTCGATGTCGAGTACGAGCGCGGCGATCCCGCGCAGAACCCCAGGCGATGGAGCCGGCTGCGGGGGCGTCGGCACCCACGACGTCCACTCGCGCACGACTCCGTGGAGGAAGAGATGCACGAGCCCGAGTCCACCGACGACACGTACACCGATCCGACGCTCGTCGGCAGCGGTGCGAAGCCGCCGACCCGCACGGAGACCGACTCCCTCGGTTCGGTCGAGGTGCCGGCAGACGCCTACTGGGGCGTGCACACGATGCGTGCGCTCGAGAACTTCCCGATCTCGAAGCGGCCGATCTCGGTCTACCCCGATCTCATCGTCGCGCTCGCCTCGGTCAAGCAGGCCGCAGCCCGGGCCAACCGCGAGGTCGGCGTGCTCACCGACCAGAAGGCCGCGTGGATCGACGACGCGTGCCAGCGCGTCATCGACGGCGAGCACCACGAGCAGTTCGTCGTCGGGGTCATCCAGGGCGGCGCCGGCACCTCGACGAACATGAACGCCAACGAGGTCATCGCGAACCTCGCGCTCGAGATCGCCGGCTACCCCAAGGGCCGCTACGACGTGCTGCACCCGATCGACGACGTCAACCGCAGCCAGTCGACGAACGACACGTACCCGACCGCCGTCAAGCTCGCGATGACGTTCTCGCTGACGACCATGCTCCGCGAGCTCGACCTGCTCCGCGTCTCGTTCGGACGCAAGGGGCACGAGTTCCACGAGGTGCTGAAGGTCGGTCGCACGCAGCTGCAGGACGCCGTGCCGATGACGCTCGGACAGGAGTTCCACAGCTTCTCGACGACGCTCGGCGAAGACCACGAGCGCCTGAGCGAGACGATCAAGCTGCTCTCCGAGGTGAACCTCGGCGCGACCGCGATCGGCACCGGCATCACGGCCGACCCCGGCTATGCGGCGGCCGCGGTGCGGCACCTGAGCGCGATCACGGGGCTCCGCCTCGTGTCCGCCCCCGACCTCATCGAGGCGACGAGCGACACCGGCGTCTTCATGACGTTCTCGAGCGCCCTCAAGCGCAGCGCGATCAAGCTCTCGAAGATCTGCAACGACCTGCGCCTGCTCTCGTCGGGTCCGCAGGCCGGGTTCGGCGAGATCAACCTGCCGCCGCGGCAGGCGGGTTCGAGCATCATGCCCGGCAAGGTCAACCCGGTCATCCCCGAGGCGGTCAGCCAGGTGGCCTACGCCGTCGCCGGCGCCGATGTGACGGTCATGATGGCCGCCGAGAGCGGCCAGCTGCAGCTGAACGCCTTCGAGCCGGTCATCGCGCACTCGCTGCTGCAGTCGATCACCTGGATGCGCCAGGCGTGCTGGACCCTCCGCGTCAACTGCGTCGACGGCATCACCGCGAACGTCGAACGGCTCGAGGCGATGGTGGCGTCGAGCGTCGGCGTCATCACGGCGCTCATCCCGTTCATCGGCTACACCGAGGCATCCACCCTCGCCAAGCTCGCGTTGAAGACCGGTCGACCCGTCGCCGACCTGGTCGTCGAGACCGGGCTCATGAGCCGCGAGGCCGTCATGGCCCAGCTGCAGCCGTCGAAGCTGTCGGGCATCCGCCCCATCACGATGGCGATCCCGCTGATCGACCTGCAGGGCGAGCCCTCGGAGTGAGGCCGGCGTTCGGTGTCGCGGTCGAGCGA
>NZ_JBHURI010000080.1:0-18955 GCF_042673425.1 Agromyces sp. NPDC056965
GCCCCGTGCAGCGTGCTGCACGGGGCATCCGATGTCGCCGAGCGGTGGCTCGGAAACGCGACTCAGATCGCGAAGCCGAGCGCCCGCATCATGTCGCGGCCGTCGTCGGTGATGCGCTCGGGGCCCCACGGCGGCATCCACACCCAGTTGATGCGGAACGCGTCGACCGTGCCGTCGAGCGCCTCTGCGGTCTGCTCCTCGATAACGTCGGTGAGGGGGCATCCGGCGCTCGTGAGCGTCATGTGGATGACGAGTGCGTCGTTCTCGTCGTCCCAGCCGAGGTCGTAGATGAGGCCGAGGTCGACGATGTTGACCCCGAGCTCAGGGTCCATGACGTCTTTCAGCGCTTCTTCGACCTGGTCGTAGCGCTCTGGTGCGAGGGAGGAGACCATGCTGCGATTCTACCCTCCGCCTATTCGGCGGGCAGCGCTGCGGCCGCGGACTCCGCGACCTGGTAGCGGTCGTAGCCCTCTTCTTCGAGACGGTCGGCGAGCTCTGCGCCGCCCTGCTCGGCGATCTTGCCCGCGACGAAGACGTGCACGAAGTCGGGCTTGATGTAGCGGAGGATGCGCGTGTAGTGCGTGATGAGCAGCACGCCGAGGCCGGTGTTGGAGTGGGCGCGGTTGACGCCCTCGGAGACGATCTTCAGCGCGTCGACGTCGAGACCGGAGTCGGTCTCGTCGAGCACGGCGAACTTCGGCTTCAGCAGCTCGAGCTGGAGGATCTCGTTGCGCTTCTTCTCGCCGCCCGAGAAGCCCTCGTTGACGTTGCGCTCGGCGAACGCCGAGTCCATCTTGAGGTTGCCCATCGACTCGCGGACGTCCTTGATCCAGCCGCGGATCGAGGGCGCCTCGCCGTCGATCGCCGTCTTGGCGGTGCGGAGGAAGTTGGTGACGGTCACGCCGGGGATCTCGACGGGGTACTGCATCGCGAGGAAGAGGCCGGCGCGTGCGCGCTCGTCGACCGACATCTCGAGCACGTTCTCACCGTCGAGGAGGATCTCGCCCTCGACGACCTGGTACTTGGGGTGGCCGGCGATCGTGTACGCGAGCGTCGACTTGCCCGAGCCGTTGGGGCCCATGATCGCGTGGATCTCGCCCTCGTTGATGACGAGGTCGACGCCGCGCAGGATCTCGCGCGTGCCCTGCTCGGTCTCGACGTTGACGTGGAGGTTCTTGATCTCGAGAACGGACATGTTCGTAGTGGTCTCTTTCGGTTGCCGGCCGTTCCGGGCCGGAGAAGGTGTGTCAGACGGTCAGGGTGACCGCGGGATCGATGTGGACGTCGCCGTCCTTGAGCTCGACCTGGTAGACCGGGACGGGCTCGTACGCGGGCAGCGTGAGCGGCTTGCCCGTCTTGAGGGAGAACATGGAGCCGTGCGCCCAGCACTCGAGGGTGTCGTCTTCGACGAACCCCTCGGCGAGCGAGATGTCGCCATGCGTGCAGGTGTCTCCGATGGCGAAGACGTCACCCGCCGCGTCCTTCACGACGGCGATGGGAACGCCCTCGAGCACGAAGCGCGACGCTTCGTTGACGGCGAGGTCGTCGATGGCGCACACACGCACGGATGTCACGTCAGCGACCTTCCAGTTCAGCCTCGATCGCCGCCGTGAGGCGGGCTTCGAGGTCGGCCGAGCCGATCTTCTGCACGATGTCGGTGAGGAAGCCGCGGACGACGAGGCGACGCGCCTCGTCTTCGCGGATGCCGCGTGCCATGAGGTAGAACAGCTGCTCGTCGTCGAAACGGCCCGTGGCACTCGCGTGCCCGGCTCCTTCGATGTCGCCGGTCTCGATCTCGAGGTTCGGCACGGAGTCGGCCCGGGTGCCCTCGGTGAGCACGAGGTTGCGGTTCTGCTCGTAGCTGTCGGTGCCGACCGCTGCGTTGCCGATGAGCACGTCGCCGATCCAGACGGTGCGCGCTCCGGCGCCCTGCAGCGCGCCCTTGTAGGTCACGCGGCTCTTGGTGTGCGGCGCGTCGTGGTGCACGTAGACCTGCTGCTCGAGGTGCTGGCCGGCATCGGCGAAGTACAGGCCGAGGGCCTCGATGTCGGAGCCCTGCTCGGCGAGGTGGGTCGAGGGGTTCACCCGGACGACCTTGCCGCCGAGCGAGACGACGATGTGCTTCAGGAACGAGTCGCGGCCGAGGCGGGCGAACTGGCTCGAGAGGTGCACGGCCTCGTCGTCCCACTCCTGCAGCGAGACGACGGTGAGGGATGCCCCGGCGCCGACGAGGATCTCGACGTTCTCGCTGAGGCGGGCTGCGCCCGTGCCGCCGAGCACGACGAAGCCGCGGCTGTTGGGCGCGGCCTCGATGACGGTGTGCGCGGCGCGTGGCGTGTCGCCGAGCCCGGTGCGGGTCACGAAGGCGATCTTCTCGTCTTCGCCGGTGACGGAGACGAGGAGGGCCTCTTCGAAGGTCGACCACGCGTTGGCGCTCGCGCGCTCTTCGGGCGTGCCGGCCGAGCCGATGCGGGCGTCGTCGCGCGGGATGTACGAGAACGCGATGCCCGAGGCATCCGTGGTCTCGATCGGGAGTCGCGAACCGTCGAGCTCGCCGCTGATCAGGTCGGCGAAGGCCGCCACCGGGGCGAACTTCCACTCGTGCTCTCGGCCGGTGACGGGTGCGAACTCGTCGACGTTCACCGAGCGGAACCGCTCGGAACGGGTCTGCACGGGCACGAAGGCGCCGTCGGAGTGCGCGACGAGGCCGTGCTGCTCCGCGGTGGGCATGGCTGTGCTGGTCATCTGGGCGGTCACTACTAGCCCACCGATCCTTCCATGCCCATTTCGATGAGCTTGTTGAGTTCCATCGCGTATTCCATGGGGAGCTCGCGCGCGATCGGCTCGATGAAGCCGCGCACGATCATCGACATGGCCTCGGTCTCGTCGATGCCACGGCTCATCAGGTAGAAGAGCTGCTCCTCGCTGACCTTCGAGACCGTGGCCTCGTGCCCGAGCTTCACGTCGTCGACGCGGATGTCGATCGCCGGGTAGGTGTCGGAGCGGGAGATCGTGTCGACGAGCAGCGCGTCGCAGACGACGCTGTTCGCCGAGTGGTGTGCGTTCGCGTCGATGCGCACCTCGCCGCGGTAGCCGGCGCGGCCGCCTCCACGGGCGATCGACTTCGAGACGATCGACGACTGCGTGTACGGCGCCATGTGGATCATCTTCGCGCCGGCGTCCTGGTGCTGGCCGGGGCCCGCGAAGGCGACCGACAGGGTCTCGCCCTTGGCGTGCTCGCCCATGAGGAAGATCGACGGGTACTTCATCGTGACCTTCGAGCCGATGTTGCCGTCGACCCACTCCATGGTGGCGCCCTCTGCGGCCGTGGCGCGCTTGGTGACGAGGTTGTAGACGTTGTTCGACCAGTTCTGGATCGTCGTGTAGCGGACGCGCGCGTCCTTCTTCACGATGATCTCGACGACGGCCGAGTGCAGCGAGTCGCTCTTGTAGATCGGCGCCGTGCAACCCTCGATGTAGTGCACGTAGCTGCCTTCGTCGGCGATGATCAGCGTGCGCTCGAACTGGCCCATGTTCTCGGTGTTGATGCGGAAGTAGGCCTGCAGCGGGATCTCGACGTGCACGCCCTTCGGCACGTAGACGAACGAGCCGCCCGACCACACGGCGGTATTGAGCGCGGCGAACTTGTTGTCGCCGGCGGGGATCACGGTGCCGAAGTACTCCTCGAAGAACTCGGGGTGCTCCTTCAGGGCCGTGTCGGTGTCCATGAAGATGACGCCCTGGCGCTCGAGCTCTTCATTGATCTGGTGGTAGACCACCTCGGACTCGTACTGGGCCGCCACGCCGGCGACGAGACGCTGGCGCTCGGCCTCGGGGATGCCGAGCCGCTCGTAGGTGTTCTTGATGTCCTCGGGCAGGTCTTCCCAGGTCTGGGCCTGCTTCTCGGTCGAGCGCACGAAGTACTTGATGTTGTCGAAGTCGATCTCCGACAGGTCGGCGCCCCAGGTGGGCATCGGCTTGCGCTCGAAGAGCTGCAAGGCGCGCTGGCGACGCTGGAGCATCCATTCGGGCTCCTGCTTCAGACCCGAGATGTCGGCGACCACCTCCGGCGAGATGCCGCGTCGGGCAGAAGCCCCCGCGGTGTCGGAGTCGGCCCAGCCGAACTCGTAGGTGCCGAGCCCTTCGAGTTCCGGTCGGTCGATCAGTACGTCCGTCATGCTCTCCCTCTTCTCCTCCCGTGCAACCGGCTATCAGGCCGGCTCATTCCCCTCGTGAGTCGAGGCGCTCGTTGAGTGGGTGATGATGTGCCCGGTGGCGCTAGTGCCAACCTAAGATGGTATCCGGCCCGTGGCGCGCGATCTCGCGCGGTCGGCGGGCCTACCAACCCCTCAAGTCTATAGGGTCGCGGCAGGTGCCGGGCAGGACTCCCAGTGCCGTCACAGCGCGATCCGGATCAGGAACGAACCAGCGTGACCCGCACTCTCCGCACCTTCGCCTGGGCCTCGTTCATCGCCCAGGTCACGATCATCGCGACGGGCGGCGCGGTTCGCCTGACGGGCTCCGGGCTCGGCTGCCCGACCTGGCCCACGTGCACGGCCGAGTCGCTCGTGCCGACCGACGAGCTGACGTACCACTCGCTCATCGAGTTCGGCAACCGCATGATGACCGGCGTCGTCGGCATCATCGCGCTCATCGTGTTCCTGCTCGTCTGGCGCATCCGACGCGAACGCCGCGACCTGTTCGTGCTCTCGTTCCTCGTGGGCATCGGCATCGTCGCGCAGGCGATCGTCGGCGGCATCACCGTGTGGACCGGACTGAACCCGTTCATCGTCGGCTTCCACTACGTCTCGTCGCTCGCGCTCGTCTGCATCTCCGCGGCCTTCCTCGCGCGCATGGACTCCCCCGCAGGCCCGCGCGAGCCGGCAGTCCCCGCCTGGTACGCGACCCTCACCCACGTCACGAGCGCGGTGCTGGCGATCTCCATCGTCTTCGGGGTGCTGACCACCGGCTCGGGCCCGCACTCCGGTGACGCAGAGGCCGGACGCACGGGCTTCGACTCCGAGATCCTCGAGCACGTGCACGCCTGGCCGGGCTATGCGCTGCTCGCACTGACGCTCGTGCTCGTCGTCGCCGCCTGGCGACTGAAGCTGCCGACGCTCCGCTGGTCGCTCGCGCTGCTCGCCATCGAGCTCGTGCAGGTCGGCGTCGGCCTGTACCAGGCGCGCAACGGCCTCCCGGCACTCGCGGTCGGCGTGCACATGGTGCTCGCCGCGCTCACCGCGGCCGCGATGACGCTCGTCATCATGCGGCTGAAGCGCCCGGTGGCGGCGGATGCCGCGACCGAGGCGTCGCCCGTCGCGGCATCCGCTCGCTGAGCTCGCGGCACGTGCCGGTTCGTCCGACGCGCCCGTTCACCCGGTGACAGCTGGGCGCGCATCCCACTCGTCGTCGTCCATGCGCGCGACCGCGATCGCCACGACGAGGCATGCGAAGGCCGTGAGGCCCAGCCGAGCGTCGAGTCGAGCAGACGACTCGGCACGATGATGGCGGCGACCAGGTGCACCGGCTGCGAGACCACCAGGGCGATCGCCGCCCACCAGGGCACGACACGGGCGCGGCCGAGCGCGAGGCCGAGCAGCACCATGCCCGTGATGTGGCCGACGATCCAGAAGATGCCGGTCGCCTGCGCGATCGGCGTCTCCTGCAGCGCCGTGCCGACGCCGAGGACGTCATCGAGCCCGTAACCCTGACGGTCGAGCACGATGGCCACGACATCGGGGTTGCCACCGGCCGACCAGTTCGCGAATGCGAGGAAGGTGATCGCAGAACCGAGCGTCGCGAGCAGCGGCGCCCTGCGCCGAGCGACATAGCCCATGGTGAGCGCCGCGAGCAGCATCGCCGGAGCCGCGACGAGCCCGAGCCAGCCGAGCATCTCGGTCAGTTCCGGTGCCGCGATCACCCCCTGCGCGATCTCACGCGGCGCATCGTCGGTCCAATAGGGCATGATCGCGCGGCCGACGACGATGCTGAGCGGACCGATCGGCAGCAGGATCGCCGCGGTCCAGCGCCAGATCGGCCGCCAGTCCCGCATCGTTCGGCGTGATGCCTGGTTCGTTGGTGTTGCGGTGGTGCTCATGACGACCTCCCGGGTCTCGAATCCCCCGAGCGTTCCGCAGTCGGCGTCGTCGCCGACAGGTGGCTGACGCGGCATCCGGTTCCGTGCCACCACGGAACCCGGCGCTGAGGGCGCCCAGTACGCTGATCCCGTGTCCCGGGCACGAGCCGTTTCGCTCATCGCCGCGGTCGTGGCATTCGCCGCGGCGGCGCTCGGCGTCGCGGGCGTCACCTTCGCCGACCATGCAGCGGATGCCGCGTGGTTCGCCCTCGCTGTCGTGAGCGGGCTCCCCGCCATCGTGCTCGGTCTCGCCGTTGCCCGCATCCGAGACAGCATCGTCGGCGGGCTGCTCGCGGTCGCCGGCGCCGTGATCATCGTGGAGGCGTCGGTCGACGCCGTGTCGGGCGCCATCGCGGACGGTGCCGGGCTGCATACCGCAGCGCCGCTCATCGCGATCGGCTCGGGGTCGTGGATGGCGCTCTACGTGCCGTGGGCGTTGATCCTGCTGGTGTTTCCCGACGGCCGCCTGTTCGGTCGCTTCGATCGGGTCGTCGCCTGGGCACTGCCGATCATCGCCCTCGCGTTCGCCGCGCTCGTCGTGGTGGCACCCGAGCCGTACCTCGAGCCCTACGCCGACGCACCCCATGTGCTCGGGGTCGTGCCCTGGGCCGGTCTCGCCGCCGCGGCGCTGCTCCCGCTCTTCCTTGCCGCGCTCGTCTCGAGCGTCGTCTCCGCAGTGCGCAGGTACCGGCGCAGTTCGCCGCGAGAGCGTGTGCAGCTGCGCTGGCTCGTGCTCGCGGGCATGACGATCCCGGCGACGCTCCTGCTCTGCTGGTGCGGCCTCCTCTTCTCCGGACGCCCCGAGTTCGTCATCGCCGGACTCGCGATCATGAACATCGTGATCCCCATCGCGGTCGCGACCGCGCTGCTCAGAATCGACGACGTCGACGTCGATCGCGTCATCGTCGGAGTCGCGACGTGGTGCGTGATCCTGCTCGTGCTCGTCGGCATCGTCGCCGGGGCGGCATCCGCTGCCGCCAGCCTGCCCGCGGCCGGGTCGTCACTCATCGCGGCGGCCGCCACGGCCGTCGCGATCCTCGTGCTGATGCAGCTCAGGCCATGGCTCGAACGCAGCATCGGCGCGGCGCTCTTCCCACGCCGGGCTCGCGCACTCGCCGCGATCGCCGCGTTGCAGTCCCGTGTGCACACGGGACAGGATCGTCCCGAATCGCTCGAGACGATCCTCAAGCACGCCCTCCGCGACCCGGCTCTGCGCGTCGGCTACGCACGGCCCGATGCCGCGGGTTTCCTCGACCTGCACGGCGATGACGTGCCGGGCGCGGATGCCGTGGCGGTGCGGCTCGCCGGCACGCGCATCGCCGTCCTCGTGTCGGATCCGTCGGCGCCGCCGATCTCGCAGCAGGTCGCGACAGCCACGACCACGCTCGTCGAGATGACGCGCCTTCGCGTGCAACTCGCGACGGCGCTCCGCAACGCGGAGGCGAGTCGCGAACGGATCCTCCTCGCGGGATACCGCGAGCGTCGGCGACTCGAGCGCGACCTCCACGACGGTGCGCAGCAGCGGCTCGTCTCCCTCGGCATGTCGCTTCGCCTTGCGCAACGGAGGCTGGACCGGGAATCGGTCGACGTGGAGGAGCTCATCGAACAGACCATCGACGGGCTCACGGAGTCGGTCGCCGATCTGCGGCAGGTCGCGCAGGGCCTGCGTCCGTCGAGTCTCGACGACGGCCTCACCGCTGCGATCGCGAACCTGTCGAACGGTTCGCCGCTCCCGATCGATCTGGAGCTCGACGCCGGCCCCCTCCCGGACGCGGTGAGCACCACCGCGTACTTCGTCGCGAGCGAGGCCCTCACGAACGCCGTCAAGCACGCCGGTGCCGAGCGCATCGCGATGCGGGTCGTGCACTCCGGTGGAGTGCTGCGGGTGAGCGTTCGCGACGACGGACGCGGCGGCGCCGAAGTGCTCCCCGGCGGTGGTCTCGCCGGCCTCGCCGACCGCGTGGGCGCGCTCGGCGGCGACCTCTCGGTCAGCAGCACCCCCGACGGCGGCACGAACGTCGAGGCGGTGATCCCGTGCGGATCGTGATCGGCGAGGACTCCGCACTGTTCCGTGAGGGCCTCGAGCGACTGCTCGAGGATGCCGGGCACGACGTCGTCGCGGCCGCGCCGGATGCACCGCAGAGTCTGACCGCCATCCGCAGCACCCTGCCCGATGTGGCGGTGCTCGACATCCGCATGCCACCGGACCTGACCGACGACGGCGCCCGCGCGGCGGCGATCGCCAGAGACGAGCAACCGGGCCTCGGCATCGTGCTCCTCTCGCAGCACATCGAGACGCGGCACACCCTCGGCCTCGTCGGACGCGGCCGGTTCGGCTATCTCCTCAAGGACCGGGTACTCGCCTTCGACGACTTCCTCGACGCGCTCGAGCGCGTCGCGGCGGGCGGCACGGCGCTCGACGCCGATGTCGTCACCCGCCTCGTCGGCGTGCGTGCGGCGGAGGGCCGATTGGGCGCCTTGAGTCCGCGCGAGCGGGAGGTGCTCGCCCTCATCGCCGAGGGTCACACCAACGCCGGCATCGCCGAGCGGCTCTGGCTCACGGAGCGCACCGTCGAGTCCCACGTCGGCAGCATCTTCGGCAAGCTGCGGCTCGAGGCATCCGACTCGTGGAATCGGCGAGTGCTCGCCGTGATCGCCTACCTCGAGTCGGCGACCTAGCCGAGCATCGTGTCGAGTCAGGCGCTCGGCACCGCGACAGTTCGTCAGACCGGAGGAGCCGGAACGCTACGATCGGGTCCCTGGAGGTTCCCATGTTGATCGAGCACCGCGGCCGGCGGCCCGTCGTGCACCCCACGGCGACGATCGCGCCCACAGCCGTGCTCTCGGGCGACGTCTCCGTCGGCGCCGGAACTCGCATCCTGCACGGAGCTGTGCTGAGCGCGGAGGACGGTGCGATCCGGGTGGGCGCCGAGTGCGTCGTGATGGAGCACGCCCTCGTGCGCGGTCGCGCCGGTCATCCGGTCGCGATCGGCGATCACGTGCTCATCGGTCCGCACGCGCACGTCAACGGCGCGACGATCGCCGACGAGGTCTTCATCGCCACGGGCGCCTCGATCTTCCCGGGCGCGGTCCTCGGACGGGCCGCGGAGGTGCGCATCAATGCCGTCGTGCAGGTGAACACGGTGCTCGACGCCGACGCGATGGTGCCGATCTCCTGGGTTGCCGTGGGCTCACCCGCCGAGATCCTCCCACCCGAACGGCATGACGAGATCTGGGCGATCCAGCGCGGGTTGAACTTCGTCGGCACGGTCTACGGCAGCGCGCCGACCGCGAGCATGCGCGAGATCATGTCTCGTCAGTCGGCGTTCTACGCCGCGCACGCCGGCGACATCGTGATCGACGGCCCGCCGCCCGAGGCGATCTGAACCCGAGTTCAGAAGGGCAGCAGCGGGTCGACGCCGACCGCGAGGAAGAGCAGCGACAGGTACGCGATCGAGCCGTGGAACACCCGCATCGGCGAGACCTGCTGGTGGCGGATCGCGAGGTTGTACAGGCGGTGGGTCTCGTAGATGAACCAGACACCGGTGACGACCGCGACCGTCGAGTAGACGAGCCCCATGTCGGCGATCGGGATGAGCAGCAGCGAGCACGCCACGGTCGCCCATGCGTAGAGGATGACCTGGAGCCCCACCTGTGCGCGGCCCCGCACGACGGCGAGCATCGGAACGCCGGCTGCCGCGTAGTCGTCCTTGTACTTCATGGAGAGCGGCCAGTAGTGCGGCGGCGTCCAGAGGAAGATGATGAGGAAGAGGATGACCGGCGGCCAGCTGAGGTCGCCGGTGACCGCGGCCCAGCCGATCAGCACGGGCATGCAGCCCGCGACGCCGCCCCAGACGATGTTCTGGGCCGTGCGGCGCTTCAGGATCAGGCTGTAGAAGACGACGTAGAGCAGGATGGCGCCGAGCGAGAGCGCCGCGGCGAGCCAGTTCGTGAAGACGCCGAGCCAGACGATCGAGGCGATGCCGAGGCCGTACGCGAAGACGAGCGCCTCGCGATCGCTCAGCTCGCCGGTCACGAGCGGGCGGCCCTGCGTGCGCTTCATGACCCGGTCGATGTCGCGGTCGATGTAGCAGTTGAACGCCCCGGCCGAGCCGGCGCTCATCGCCCCGCCGATGAGCGTCGCGATGAGCAGCCAGAGGCTCGGCAGCCCCTGCTGGGCGAGGATCATCGTCGGAGCCGTCACGACGAGCAGCAGCTCGATCACACGCGGCTTCGTGAGGGCCACGTAGGCGGCGAGCTTACGCCGTGCGGTCATCGCCGGTCGGGCGTCTCGGGTCTCTACGGCTGCCTGCATCGTTCCTCTTCCGGCGCGCGAGCACGCAAAGTACGGCCACGCTCGCTCTCGATTCTATGACATCGTGTGTCGCCCGTTCGGTCGGGCCCCTCCCGCGCCCTTCCGGCCTCACTGCGGAGCGGGTCCCCGGTGAGCTTCGCGTCACCGTCATGAAACGTGAGGAGTCCATATACTTGGCAGAGCGCGCCCGACGGCGCGGTTTCGAATTGCCGTCCGGTGCAAACGACCAAGCGTCGTCCGCCGGGCAACTCGCGCCGAAGCGATTCCAGCGGTGCTCGGGGCCATCGGTTTCCCGTCACCGTCCAGCGACCGGAAGGAACAGCACAATCGTGGCAAATCTGCAGTGGGAATCTCTCGACGACCAGGCGGTCGACACGGCCCGCGTACTCGCGGCAGACGCCGTCGAGAAGGTCGGAAACGGGCATCCCGGCACCGCGATGAGCCTCGCGCCCGCCGCCTATCTCCTGTTCCAGAAGGTCATGCGCCGCGATCCGTCCGACCACGCGTGGCTCGGCCGCGACCGCTTCATCCTCTCCGCCGGCCACTCCTCGCTGACGCAGTACGTGCAGCTCTTCCTCGCCGGCGACGGACTCGAGCTCACCGACCTCGAGTCGCTGCGCACCTGGGGTTCGAAGACCCCCGGCCACCCCGAGTACGGCCACACCGCGGGCGTCGAGATCACGACCGGCCCGCTCGGTCAGGGCCTGGCCTCGGCCGTCGGCTTCGCCTACGCCTCGCGCTTCGAGCGCGGCCTCTTCGACCCCGATGCCGCGGCGGGCACGAGCCCGTTCGACCACTTCGTCTACGTCGTCGCGGGTGACGGCGACCTGCAGGAGGGGATCACGAGCGAGGCATCGTCGCTCGCCGGCCACCAGCAGCTCGGCAACCTCGTGGTGATCTACGACTCCAACCAGATCTCCATCGAGGACGACACCAACATCGCCTTCACCGAAGACGTCGCGAAGCGCTACGAGTCGTACGGATGGCACGTGCAGACGGTCGACTGGAAGAAGACCGGCCAGTACGTCGAAGACGTGGCCGAGCTGCACGCCGCGATCGAAGCCGCCAAGGGCGAGTCCGCGAAGCCGTCGATCATCATCCTGAAGACGATCATCGGCTGGCCGTCGCCCGGCAAGCAGAACTCCGGCAAGATCCACGGATCGGCGCTCGGAGCAGCAGAGCTCGCCGCGACGAAGGAGGTGCTCGGCTTCGACCCCGAGCAGAGCTTCGTCATCGCCGAAGACGTGCTCGCCCACACGCGAGGCGCCGTCGAGCGCGGTGCCGCCGAGCACGCCGAGTGGCAGGTCTCCTTCGACGCGTGGGCCGCGGCGAACCCCGAGCGCAAGGCGCTCCTCGACCGGCTCGAGGCCGGCGAGCTCCCCGCCGACGTCGAATCCGTGCTGCCCGTCTTCGAGGGCGGCACCGAGGTCTCGACCCGTGCGGCGTCCGGCAAGGTCATCAACGCCCTCGCCGGTGTGCTGCCCGAACTGTGGGGCGGCTCGGCCGACCTCGCCGAGTCGAACCTGACCACGATCAACGGAGCGGCCTCGTTCATCCCGACCGAGTGGTCGACGCACGAGTTCTCGGGCAACCCCTACGGCCGGGTGCTCCACTTCGGCATCCGCGAGCACGCCATGGGCGCCATCGTCAACGGCATCGTGCTGCACGGCAAGACCCGCGCCTTCGGCGGCACCTTCCTCATCTTCAGTGACTACATGCGGCCCGCCGTGCGTCTGGCCGCCCTCATGCAGGTCCCGTCGATCTTCGTCTGGACCCACGACTCCGTGGCCCTCGGCGAAGACGGCCCGACCCACCAGCCCATCGAGCAGCTCGCCACGCTCCGAGCGATCCCTGGTCTCACGGTCGTGCGTCCCGCCGACGCCAACGAGGTCGCGCACGCCTGGCTCGAGATCCTGAAGCGCACGGATGCCCCGGCGGGCATCGCCCTCACCCGTCAGAACATCCCCGTGTTCGAGCGCGGCGAGGCCGAGGCATCCGGCGACACCCTCGCTGCCGCGTCGAACGTGGCGAAGGGCGCCTACGTGCTCGCCGAGGCCGCGTCGGGCACGCCCGAGGTGATCCTCATCGCCACCGGCTCCGAGGTGCAGCTCGCACTCGCGGCTCGCGAGACGCTCGCAGCAGAGGGCATCGGCGCTCGCGTCGTCTCGGCCCCGTCGCTCGAGTGGTTCGAGGAGCAGCCCGCCGAGTACCGCGAGCAGGTGCTGCCCGCGGGCGTCACCGCCCGTGTCTCGGTCGAGGCCGGACTCGCGCTCTCGTGGCACCGCTACCTCGGCTCGCGCGGCCGCTCGGTGTCGATCGAGCACTTCGGCGCCTCCGCCGACTACAAGACCCTGTTCCGCGAGTTCGGCATCACGGCCGAGGCCGTCGTCGCCGCCGCGAAGGAATCGCTCGCGTCGGCCTGACGCGCGCCAGAAGAGGAGATACTCCCATGACCAGCTCCCCCACTGCAGCACTCTCCGAGGCGGGCGTCAGCATCTGGCTCGACGACCTCTCGCGTGAACGCATCGCCTCCGGCGACCTCGCCCGACTCATCGCCGAGCGCGACGTCGTCGGCGTGACCACGAACCCGACGATCTTCGCCGGCGCACTCGCCAAGGGCGAGCGGTACGCCGACCAGGTGCACGAGCTCGCCGCCGCCGGCGCCGACGTCGACACCGCGGTCTTCGAGATCACGACCGACGACGTGCGCGCCGCCGCCGACGTGTTCCGCCCCGTGTACGACCGCTCCAACGGCTTCGACGGCCGCGTCTCGATCGAGGTCTCCCCCGGTCTCGCCCGCGACACCGCCGGCACGATCGCCGAGGCCACGTCGCTCTGGGCCAAGGTCGACCGCCCGAACGCCATGATCAAGATCCCCGCGACCGTCGAGGGCCTCGACGCCATCACCGCGGCGATCGGCGCGGGCATCAGCGTCAACGTGACCCTGATCTTCAGCCTCGATCGCTACCGCCAGGTCATCGCGGCCTACCTCGCCGGCCTCGAGCAGGCGAAGGCCGCCGGCATCGACCTGTCGACCATCCACTCCGTCGCCTCGTTCTTCGTGTCCCGCGTCGACACCGAGATCGACAAGCGGCTCGAGGCGATCGGCTCCGACGAGGCGCTCGCGCTGAAGGGCAAGGCCGGACTCGCCAACGCGCGCCTCGCCTACGAGCTCTTCGAGCAGGAGTTCGGCGGCGAGCGTGCCGCAGCGCTCCTCGCGGCGGGTGCGAACCGCCAGCGGCCGCTCTGGGCGTCGACCGGCGTGAAGGATCCCGCACTGCCCGACACCCTCTACGTGACCGAGCTCGTCGCCCCGGGCGTCGTGAACACGATGCCCGAGAAGACGCTCGAGGCCACGTTCGACCACGGCGTCATCACGGGCGACACCGTCACCGGCGCCTACGCGCAGGCCGGCGAGGTGCTCGATGCGCTCGCGAGCGTCGGCGTCGACTACGACGACGTGACCCTGCTGCTCGAGAACGAGGGCGTCGACAAGTTCATCGTCTCCTGGAACGAACTGCTCGACACCGTCCGCGGCGCACTGGAGGCGGCACGATGAGCTTCCGCATCTCCGTGAGCGGACCCGCTGCCGAGGCCGTGCGCAACACGGTGCCCACGCTCGTGGCCGACCTCGTCGCGAGCGGCATCACCGCTCAGGACTCCTCGCTCTGGGGAGCCGAAGCAGAGGCCGAGGCTGCGAAGCGCCTCGGCTGGACCGAGGCCGTCGCGATCTCCCGCCCGCTCGTCCCCGAGATCGAGGCGCTCCGCGAAGAGCTCGAGGCCGCCGGCGTCGATCACATCGTGCTGGCGGGCATGGGCGGTTCGTCGCTCGCGCCCGAGGTCATCACCCGTACGACGAAGGTCGACCTCACGGTGCTCGACTCGACCGAGCCCGGACAGGTGCGCGCCGCACTCGCGGACCGGCTCTCGACGTCGGCCCTGGTCGTCTCATCGAAGTCGGGTTCGACGGTCGAGACCGACAGCCAGCGCCGCGTCTACGAGCAGGCGTTCCGCGATGCCGGCATCGACCCCACGTCGCGCATCGTCGTCGTGACCGACCCCGGCTCGCCGCTCGACGAGTCGGCGCGAGCCGCCGGCTACCGCGTGTTCAACGCCGACCCCGACGTGGGCGGCCGCTACTCGGCGCTCACGGCCTTCGGCCTCGTGCCCTCCGGCCTCGCCGGCGTCGACATCGCCGAGGTGCTCGACGAGGCCGAGACGATCGAGCTCTCGCTCGCGATCGACAGCCCCGAGAACCCCGGGCTCGTGCTCGGCGCTGCGATCGCGGCGACGGTTCCCCTCCGCGACAAGCTCGGCATCATCGCCGACGGCACCCACATCGTCGGGCTCCCCGACTGGGCCGAGCAGCTCATCGCGGAGTCGACCGGCAAGAACGGCACCGGACTCCTCCCCGTGGTGCTCGACGTCGACGCACCCGAGCTGACCGAGCACCTCTCCGACCTGCAGATCGTGCGCATCGTCGACGACGCCGGCGACGAGATCTTCGGCCGCGACGATTCCGGCGAGATCCGCGTCTCGGGCACCCTCGGCGCGCAGTTGCTCGTCTGGGAGTACGCCACCGCAGTCGCCGGGCGAATCCTCGGCATCAACCCGTTCGACCAGCCCGACGTGGAGTCCGCGAAGATCGCCGCGCGGGGCCTCCTCGACGCCCGCCCCGAGCCCACGCCCGCCGCGTTCGTCGAGCGCGGCATCGAGGTGCGGGGCACTCCCGAGGTCATCGGCGCATCGAGCGACCTCGCCTCCGCCATCGACGTGCTGCTCGAAGAGCTGCCCGCCGACGGCTACCTCTCGATCCAGGCCTATGTCGATCGCGTCGCCCACCCCGAGCTCGAACGGCTCCGCGGCCTGCTCGCCGCTCGCGCCGGTCGGCCCGTCACGTTCGGCTGGGGCCCGCGGTTCCTCCACTCGACGGGCCAGTTCCACAAGGGCGGTCCGGCGGTGGGCGCATTCCTCCAGATCACGCAGACCCCGGCCGAAGACCTCGCGATCCCCGATCGCCCGTTCAGCTTCGGCCAGCTGATCGCCGCGCAGGCCTCGGGTGATGCGAGCGTGCTCGCCGAGCACGGTCGACCGGTGCTCACCCTCACCCTGACCGACCCCTCGGCCGACGCGGCGACGCTGTTCGACGTCGTCGCCTGAGAACCCGGAGGAACGATGCAACCGGCCGAGATCACCGCGAAGCACAACCCGCTCCGTTCTCCCAAGGACTACCGGCTCAACCGCATCGCGGGTCCGTCGAGCCTCATCATCTTCGGCGTCACGGGAGACCTGTCCCGCAAGAAGCTGATGCCGGCGGTCTACGATCTCGCGAACCGGGGGCTCCTGCCCCCGGGCTTCGCGCTCGTCGGCTTCGCGCGGCGCGAATGGGCCGATCAGGACTTCGAGAAGGTCGTGCACGACTCGGTCAAGGAGTACGCGCGCACCGAGTTCCGCGAGGACGTCTGGAAGCAGTTGGCCCGCGGCATCCGCTTCGTGCCCGGCGACTTCGACGACGACGCCGCCTTCGACCGGCTCCGCGAGGTCGTCGACAGCCTCGACCGTGAGCGCGGCACGATGGGCAACCACGCGTTCTACCTGTCCATCCCGCCGAAGTCGTTCCCGCTCGTCACCGAGCAGTTGAAGCGGTCGGGGCTCACCGAGCAGCGCGGCGACCAGTGGCGTCGCGTCGTCATCGAGAAGCCGTTCGGCAGCGACCTGAAGACGGCGCGCGAGTTGAACGACGTGGTGGCCTCGGTCTTCCCGCCCGACTCGGTGTTCCGCATCGACCACTACCTCGGCAAGGAGACCGTCCAGAACATCCTGGCGCTCCGGTTCGCCAACCAGCTCTACGAGCCCATCTGGAACGCGAACTACGTCGACCACGTGCAGATCACGATGGCGGAGGACATCGGCGTCGGCGGACGTGCCGGATACTACGACGGCATCGGCGCCGCCCGCGACGTCATCCAGAACCACCTCCTGCAGCTCCTCGCCCTCACGGCGATGGAGGAGCCGATCTCCTTCGAGGCCGGCGACCTGCGCGCCGAGAAGGAGAAGATCCTCGCGGCCGTCCGGCTGCCCGAGGACCTCGCGACCGGTACCGCTCGTGGCCAGTACGCGGGCGGTTGGCAGGGCGGCGAGAAGGTCATCGGATTCCTCGACGAAGACGGCATGAACCCCGAGTCGACGACCGAGACCTACGCGGCGATGAAGCTCACCATCGGCACTCGCCGCTGGGCGGGCGTGCCGTTCTACCTCCGGGCCGGCAAGCGCCTCGGCCGACGCGTCACCGAGATCGCGGTCGTGTTCAAGCGCGCGCCGCAGCAGGTGTTCGCCGACAGCCAGACCTCGCAGCTCGGTCAGAACGCGCTCGTGATCCGGGTGCAGCCCGACGAGGGCGTCACGATCCGCTTCGGCTCGAAGGTGCCGGGCGCCGGCATGCAGGTGCGCGACGTCACGATGGACTTCGGCTACGGTCACGCCTTCACCGAGGCGAGCCCCGAGGCGTACGAGCGCCTGATCCTCGACGTGCTGCTCGGCGACCCGCCGCTCTTCCCCCGCCAGGAGGAGGTCGAACTCTCCTGGAAGATCCTCGACCCGATCGAGGAGTTCTGGGCGACGCAGGGCCAGCCCGAGCAGTACCGCCCCGGCACCTGGGGCCCCACCTCCGCCGACGAACTCCTCGAACGCGACGGACGAAGCTGGAGACGCCCATGATCGTCGATCTGCCCGACACGACGACCAGCCAGGTCTCGAAGACCCTCGTGAAGATCCGCGAAGAGGGCGGCGTCGTCGCCCTCGGTCGCGTGCTCACCCTCGTGATCGCCACCTCTCCCGGTGTCGAGGAGGAGGCGATCGAAGCCGCGAACGACGCCTCCCGCGAGCACCCGATGCGCGTCATCGTCGTCTCGACCGAGCCCGGCACCGAGACGTCGTCCGTTCCGCCCCGACTCGACGCCGAGATCCGCGTCGGCGGAGACGCCGGTGCGAGCGAGGTCATCGTGCTCCGCGCCTGCGGCGATGCCGCGCGCGATGAGGAGAGCCTCATCATGGCGCTCCTCCTCCCCGACGCCCCGGTCGTCACGTGGTGGCCCGGTGCAGCGCCCGCGGTCCCGGGGCGCTCCCCGCTCGGGCGCATCGCGCACCGCAGAATCACGGATGCCTCGGCGCAGCCCGACCCGCAGGCCGCGCTGCGCGCACTCGCCGGCAACTACACGCCGGGCGACGCCGACTTCGCATGGACGCGGCTCACCCTCTGGCGCGCGCAGCTCGCCGCGGTGCTCGACCAGCCACCGTTCGAACCCGTGACGAGGGTGCACGTGAGCGGCGCGGTGGACTCGCCCTCGACCACGCTCCTCGCGGCGTGGCTGCGGCTGCAGCTGAACGCCACGACCGAGTACCAGCTCGCCGGGCCCGAGGCCGGGTACCACGGCATCCACGGCGTGAGCCTCGAGCGCGAGGGCGGCACGATCGAGTTGATCCGGGACGTCCCGGGCATCGCGACCCTCCGTCAGCCGGGCCAGCCGCGGCACGATCTCGCCCTGCCGCGTCGCAATCTCCGCGACTGCCTGGCCGACGAGCTCCGCCGCCTCGATCCCGACGAGCTGTACGGTGAGGTCATCACCCGTGGGCTCGAGCTCCTCGACGCCCACGGCGAAGGAGGCATCGCATGACCAACGAACGACGCGTGCTCGTGCACCCCGACAAGGCCTCGCTGGCTGGTTCGGTCGCTGCGCGCTTCATCACGAAGCTCCTCGACATCCTCGACACGCAGGCGGTGGCGCACATCGTGCTGACCGGCGGCTCGATGGGCGGCACGGTGCTCCAGTCGGTCGGTTCATCGCCCGCGCACACCTCGATCGACTGGTCGCGCGTGCACTTCTGGTGGGGCGACGAGCGCTGGCTGCCGGCGGGCGACCCCGAGCGCAACGACGAGCAGGCCCGCGTCGCGTTCCTCGGCGACCTCGAGCTGCCCGCCGAGAACCTGCACCCGTTCCCCGCCGCCGACTCGGGGCTCGACCTCGACACCGCGGCCGAGGTCTACGCGGCAGAGCTCTCAGCGCACGGCGTCGACGGACTGCCCCATCCGATCTTCGACATCACCTTCCTCGGCGTCGGCCCCGACGGGCACGTCGCCTCGCTCTTCCCGCATCGCTCCGGCATCCAGGTGACCGATCGCACGGTCATCGCCGTGCGCAACTCGCCGAAGCCCCCGCCCGAGCGGCTCAGCCTCACTCGGCCGGTCATCAACGCGTCGCAGCGCGTGTGGATGGTGCTCGCGGGTGCCGACAAGGCATCGGCTCTCGGTCTCGCCCTGGCCGGCGCCAGCCGCGACGAGGTTCCCGTCGCGGGCATCAAGGGTCGCCGGCGCACGGTGTTCTTCGTCGACGCCGACGCGGCATCCGAAGTGCCCGAGTCGCTGATCGCACGCGACTACTGAGTCGACGACTCGACGTTCACGTACGCAGAAGTCCACGTACGCAGAAGGGGGCGGCCAGCAGGCC